>JAEOSL010000002.1 GCA_016840385.1 Candidatus Thorarchaeota archaeon
GCCATTGTAAGTCTGCAGTCCTGAACAAATTCCTCTCTCAGAGTTGGGTCAATGATTAGTTTATCACCAATCTTGGATACTGTGTGTTCGATTGCCATGTTTTTGATTGGAAGTTTCACTATTTTGCCAGTAGGAACTGCCTCGCCATCTTCCATCTTCATCTCAGGGTATTTGGCTGTCAGGAGTGCTGCATTCACTGCAATTGATGATGCATCTATGAGATTACCATCATGTTCCAATGGATATACATCTGCAAAAACCATGTAGACTTTCTTACCAGCTTCAATACAGAGTTCCTTTGCATCCATTGTTTCTGACTCACGGACACCACGGTCAACAATTCTAGCCAGTTCAATGGCATCTTCCTTAGGAGGTCCAAGTTCGAATAGAGGTGAAGCAATTGGAGACATCTCTATGGTGACCATTGTAACACCTTTGTCAGGAGAATCGGGATATGGTGCACCAACTAAGACCTTAACACCTGCAACAACACTTGTATCTCCAATTCGAACAAGTGCAGATCCTTCTGCTTTTGCTGGTACAACATTTGCTTCAATTTCTATCTTACGATATTCGTCGAGTGCACGTCCATCAATTCTCTCACCCTTACTGATGAGATCCCTGATAAACTCACGGTCAATGCGACCGATTGTTTTTGAAGTATAGTCACCCATTTTATTCATCCTCCATTATTGCGGCTTCTCCGAGATCTGCTTCAAGATCATCGTCAAAGGTGTCATCACCATCTTCAGGATTCCGGACGTACACACGTTTTAGTGCATCTTTCTGAAGTTCATGTAGATAGTGACAGGAATTGATCCCCATCTGCATTGCTTCGACAAGTTCCTCTCTTGAGAAGAAACCATCTTGCTGAAGTAGTGTGATTTCACCTGTCTGTGGCATGATTGCCATTGGGACATCACCCTCACCGTATTTGTCTTCTTCATCACCAAGGTCTACAAGCAACTTACCATCAGCCTTACCAACAGCTACTGCAGGCACCAGGCTCCTCATTGGAATACCAGCGTCTGCCAAAGCTAGTGATGCTGCGTTGATTGCTGCACAACGTGTTCCACCATCAGCCTGAACGACTATAATGTGAACGTCAACTACAGATTTTGGATATTCTTCTAGGAACAACGCAGGTTTTAGCGCATTAGCAATTACCATTGAGATTTCCTTTTCCCTCCTTGAAGGAGCAGGTCTCTTTCTATCAGGTACTGAAAATGTTGCCATTCTGTAGACTACTCTGAGATATGCTCTATCATTGAGTGTCAAGTGCCTTGGATGTAACTCTCTTGGTCCGTAGACTCCTGCAATGATGTATGTTTTTCCTTGTCGGATTGATGCTGAACCATTTGCCTGTTTCAACACACCAACTTTTAGCTCAATTGGTCGTAGTTCATCTGGTCTTCGACCGTCGATCCTCAAGCCCTCTGGACTAATTAGAAAATCGGGCTTTACTTCTGGACTCATTAATCTTTCACTTCCTCTGTTTCTGGTTTATCATCTTCATCAGTTGAAGCCTCAGGTTCAGATACTTCTTCAACTGGTTCTTCTACTACTTCAGCTTCAGGCTCTGCTTCAGCTTCTGGTTCGGCTACTGGTTCTGATTCGGGTTCGGGAGCCTTAACAATTTCAGGCTCAGAAACCGGTTCTTCTTCAGTAGATTCTTTTTCGTCTGCAGTTTCTACTTCTGCACTAGGTTCTTCAGTAGGTTCAGAATCACTTAGTTTTGCAACCTCTTCAGCAAGCATCTTGCTAATCCTATCAGTTAGATTGGATGTATGTGCTTGATCTTCAATCATTCTGAAAGCTTTGATTGCTAACCGAGTTCTCTCAACATCTGGAGATTTTATCCAAATTCTACCATTTTGACCTACGACTGTATCAATTCTCAAGTGATCATTAATCATGTTGATCATTGAGCCTCTTCTACCAATGATACGGGGTATCTTTGCTGGACTTACCTCGAGAATCATTCCACCTTCTAAGACTTCTAGACCTCTTTCTTTCATTGAAAGGAAAGGACCACTCTGTCTATCGAAAGCAGAAACCTCTGCTGATACAACATCACCCATATCCATGTATTCCGAAATGTCATCGGAGTAAGGTCTTCTCAGTGCATTATTTGCATGCAATGAAGCAAGATACGGACCTCCGATGTTAATTTTCCAATTATTCCCAGCCACTATTGTAATAACACCAATGACTAGGTCCCCTTCCTTTGGGATGTAAGCGCCGTCAAGTGCAACAACTTTTACTGTGTTACCCCTGAGCTCGGCTAGTCCCATAAGTGAGGAATATATTTTTCCGCCCTCATCGTAGGTTCCAAAAGATGGACGATACCTGCCTTCTGCAAGCAATTGTCCTGGGACTACGACCTCACGTTTTTGAAAGTATACTGCCAATTATTGTTCCCTTCTATGATATATTATCAATCTTAATTCATTTTGAATAGGGTTTCAATTACCTTACGACCTCTATTCTGATCTGCCCTTTCGTGAGTTTGTTTAGCTCATCATAGAGCTCCTGTCTTTTCTGTGCAGGCAGCTCGAGTAAACCGCTCCATGACCCATCCAAATTCCAAGATTCTGATTTGATGACTCCAGCGTTAGAAACCATGTTGTATCCTTTCCCTGCATAGGTAGCTGGGATTGTTATCTGGAGCTTTACACTCTCAAAGGAAATTGGAATGATGACTCTGAGAGATTTTACAACTATTGGAATTTGTTCATCTACGCTGATGAACGGATCAACACGCACCTTAGCTTCTTCCATTGCTTGCCGAATGCGGTCTGGTGGGTGAGGATGACCTGTTTGTGGGTTCATTGCACGCTTTGCAATGTGTTGAATGATTGTTTCGGTCTTTTCCTCTACAAGCTGTACTCGCTGCTCATGTGTTAAACGAAACTCGCCTTGTTTGATTATTTCCGAAGCAATGTCAAATATCTCATCAGATCCGAAAGCATCCTTGACCAAACTATCTGTAGCTTTCTCTCCTCTCTTCGCATCTTCATAGACCTCGAATGATTTGAGAATTTCTTGAATTGGAATATCTTCACCACGTCTATAATCGAATGCCAAGTCTGGATCGACAAAGATCTCGAATCGAAGATGTCCTTTCTTTATACCGATAACAACTGCGTCTAGTTCAACCCACTTCTCACCGGATTTCTTTCCTGAACCTCCACCGCCACTCATATGATGTCAGCTCCTACTCCTTCTTACTGGATTTTGGGGGATTAAGAAATCCCTCAATCTCTTTACTTGTTAGTTTCTGAAATTTCCTTGTTTTTACAGGAATTTTCGCGATTTCAACATTGTCAGAAGTAAGTTCCTTTTCGCTAGTTTCACGAAGAGCTCCTAGGGCAATTTTAATGGCGTCAGAGAGTGACTTGTTTCTAGCATAATGCTTCTCAAGATATTCTCCAGCCCTTGTTGTGCCTTTACCTATTACTGCAGCAAGGAATCCCCAGTATGTTCCAACGGGATCAGTAACAAAGAGTCGAGGTGTGTTATCATGATCAACAGATCCGATAATCATCGCAACTCCGTAGGGTCGCGCACCTCCACCTTGTGTAAACTCGGCTTTCTTGTTACAAATATGTTCGGCAACAGCCTCTGCTGGCACTGGTTCCTCATAGGTCAACCAGTAAGATTGTGCTTTAATGCGAGCCTCATAGATGAGTTTTCTAGCATCCGCCATAAGCCCTGCAGTAGCAACTCCAACATGTTCATCTACTTTGGAAATCTTTTCAACACTGTCAGGTTCTTGTAATGGTTGTACTCTCTTTTCTGTTAGAAGGACAACACCTTCATCAACAAGAACTCCAATCGATGTTTCACCAAGCTCAACTGCTTTCTTTGCGTATTCTGCAGCGAATATTCTTCCATCAGGACTAAAGATACTTGTACTCATATCATAGCCCTGTCCAGAGATCCCAAACATAATGTATTCCTCCAGGAAACCTGCAGAACTCTTTGGAAGTCAGAACCGCACAATGTGGGTATTAGATATCTCCTGACAGTTCCAAGGAGTTGTGAAGACTCCTAAATTGCAGCCATAGACACAACTGCCTCTAGGCTTAATCGAAATCTCGAAACTAGCCACATAAAGCTTCTGGTACATTCCTGAAATTGCTACTGTTTTGGTGTAGATGTAGATTGATTATTCTTGTAGTAAATAGAGATACACCACAAAACCTAGAGAGAGTATTGCGGTAACTCCTCCAACTGCTGCTCCAAACATGAACCAAGCCATAGCAACAACAATAATGAAAATGGATATGACTTCCATCCACCCAGCTCGAATCCCTGAGAGAAACAGTTTCAAGTTAATCACAGTAACGGACAGGAAAATGAACATGCCCAACATTGTAAGTGCTTCAATAAGGACTGTCAAGTAGGAGTTGATATCATTGAGTGCACCAACAGGACTTGTGTCGATGATATCTTCGGCAGACCATACCCAAAGTACAAGTCCAACGATTAGAAAAATCGCTGAAAATGTGATTGTAATCACAGCAGATCGTATCATTTCGCTTCTATCTGGGGTATCATCGCTCACTGTTGTTCACACCGACCTTGGAAATCGAGAATTTACGTTTCACTCTTAAACATACCGACGGAATCAATGTTGTCCGACAATGTTGACATGCATCAATGTTCATGTCCATCTTCGTGCTCATGAGAAACTGATTGAGTCCAAGTCCCTTTCAAGTCATTTGGATGTAACTCTGGATCATCAATATCTACATCAACTCTCTCTTTCACTCGTTTAATCTGAAGTGCAAGTATGTATGATAGAGCTGCAAGAATGCCTGCAATTGCACTTGGAGATACAGATACAACAAAAGATGTAGCAATCCCAACTAGTTCAGCAATTAGGGCGATAAAGAATACAGAGAAAATCACACCACGTACAGATTTTACTAATTCATTTGATGCAGCTGCAGGTGCTACCATGATTGCATAGACAAGTATCGCCCCAACAGCTTTCGTTGCTAGTGCAATAGCTAGTGCAGAAACAATGAGCATTAGATAATGATACCCTCGCGCGTTCATTCCATGCGCAGTTGAGCCTTCCATATCAACACTGACATAGACGAACTCTTTGTTAAACATCAATGTGACAACTGCTAGCAACAATGTTGTACTCCCTAGCATGATGATATCCAGATCATTGAGGAGAAGGATATCTCCAATCAAATATCCCCATATCTGGGGTATTCTGTATGGTGGGATATAGTACATCAGGAAGACCGCGAAGCTCATTGATAGAGCAAAAGACACTCCTACGGCCACCTCCATTTTTTGCGTAATCCCTGATTCACCTGCATACCCAGTGAATGCAGCAACTAGCACACTAAATAGGAGTGCACCCAGAATCGGGTCAAACCATGGAACTAGGCCAGAGTCTTGTAGAAAGATTCCTAATGCAGTACCACCAAGAGCTGCATGCGCAACACCAGAAGCCATGAATGAGAGACCTCTGAATACTAAGAAAGTTCCACTAGCAGCTGCAATAATAGCTATCAAAACAGCTGCAAGTATTGCTCTTTGAAGAAATGGACTCTCAATGATTATCTGGATGATATCAATCATGGCGATCAATTCCTGAATCATGTGTCATGCAATATCGATGTCCTGAGTGTTCCACAATTCTTGCAGATGGTCCATACACCTTCTTGATCAACTCAGGGTCCATTATACTACAAGGTTCTCCAAGACCAATTACTGTGTTCTTCAGGAGTAACACATCTTTAACAAGAGTATGAATTGGATTCAAATCATGGGTCACCATGATTATACTCACATCATTCTCTTTGTGATACCTGCCTAACGCATTTACAATGAGATTCTGGCTCTCAACATCAGTTCCTGCTAGAGGTTCATCTAAAACAAGAATTGACCCTTCACTTGCTAGAGCTCTGGCAACTAGGACTCTCTGTCTTTGACCTCCAGAGAGTTCAGGAAATGGACGTTCCCATAGCTCTTCCATATTCACTTGCTGTAATGCATACTTTGCCGCTGCTTTGTCTTTAGAAGTAGCAAATCTTGGTGGGAGTTTCTTTAGCAGTCGTCCCATCAGGACAATATCCTTGACTTTCATTGGAACTGCAAGGTCGATACGATCTCGTTGTGGAACATATCGTACCAATTTTCTAATCTTCCCAGAGTTCTTCTGTGAATCGTAGCCCATCACCTTGATGGTCCCTCGTGATGGTTTAATGAGCCCAAGGGAGGTCTTAATGAGAGTGGATTTTCCAGATCCATTGGGACCGATAATAGCCATGAAACTGGGCGATTTAATCTCAAAGGACACATGATGTAGTGCTAGTTCACCATTTGGATACCGTACCGCTAAATCGTGTACTTGAAGTAAGGGTGTTGTAGACATCATTTCCCACCGCCAACGAGACTGATGTCTACCTTCATTACTTTCTTTTGAGACCGTAACTTTTTGAGAAATTCTCGGACCTTTTCAGCATCAGCAGTTAGAATCATGATTTCGGTACAATAACCATCGCTAGTATGAGCGTGAATTGTTGCTGTAATGAATTTCTTGAATTCATGCTGAACTGAGCTTATGTTGTGACCTTGACCTTTCTTGTAGTAAACAGCAGTGACAATAGCAGTAACTTGTCCCTGAGCACGCTCAACATTTCGATGTTCAGCCATCAAAGATTGTACTGCGTGTCTGACAACCTCAGACCTGTTTGAAAACTTCCCTTCAGTCTGAAGATATTCTAACTCTTCAAGATCTTCATCGGTCATTGATACAGCAACAATTGGCATTAATAGAACCTCAAGTATTTCTAAGTTAGTAACTATTTCACAATCCTTAATAATTTATTTTTACAGGAGTTTACTTGGTTGAGTGATTCGACCGTTCGAGGTTTTGGTGAAAATACGTGAATAGGAAGAGAGCTGTTCTGATTCCAATTGCATTACTGGTACTACCACTCATCATGAGCGGTATGACAGTGGAAGTTAACGCACAGGTTCAACCAGTTCACAATGTAGCAGTATCTGTTGCTTCGTTAGCAGGTATAGTTGAAGAAATTGGAGGTCCATTGATTAACACCTCAATCCTATTGGAACAAGAAACAGAACCTCACGCATTTTCGATAACTCCACAGATAATTGCCATAGCAGATGCCGCAGACCTACTGGTATTCACAGGTCATTTTCATTGGGAGGAAGAGCTGGCCAATTTAACCTCCACACCCTTTGTCACGTTTCACAGTGAGGATTCCTGGGAGAATTACGAAGATTACGGAGCCGCGTTCTCACCAATGCCCGGAACTGTAGAGGTAGAAAATAGTGAACATGATCACGATGGGAATCCACATGCATTTTGGCTATTACCCAAGAATGCAATGGCTATAGCAAACGTAACTCGTGTTGCATTGTCAACGTTGAATGCAACTCTAGCAGACACCTGGAATGCAAATTTTGCAACCTTTGTACAAAAGATGGATGATCTCCAACTCCTTATCACAGAACTGGATGCAATACACGAATTCTCACAGATGCATGCAGTTGTTGTGACTCCTGCTGAAGCGTACGTTGCAGAAGCCTTTGGAATTCAGTGTGATGCAGTTCTCCAAATTGAAGATATCACAATATCGGCAGCAAAACTGCTTGAAGTACAAACTGCAATACGAAATGGATCAGTTCAGTTGATTATTGGTTCGGACGTCGCTCAATTTCAGACAGGTGGAGAATTTGCCTATCAAATCCAATCCGATTACGGAGGAACGCTCATTTGGTGGAAGACGGTGTTCTATACTGAAGCAGACTACTTCTCTATGATGACGTTCAATCTTGGTGCTCTAGTTTCTGGTATAGAAGGTAGATCTGGAGGAATAATAGACCAAACAGTGAACATCGGTTTGTTGGCCCTGACAGTAGTTCTAGGATTCATTGCATTACTTGAAGCAGTCCTTCTAATCCAAAGGGCAAGAGCAGAATAGACTAGTTCTACTTAACGTCAGTCCCAAGTCGGATGTTGTAGACTCTTGTTTCTAGTTCAGTAAGTTCATCCTGCAATTTCGGATATCGTTCTTGAAATTCATCGCGACCTATTAGACCAGCTTTCACAGCGTTCACAAGCTCTTTTAGTGCCCTCTGACGTTCCCGAATCTTCCTCTTGAGTTGCTCCCATTCCTGTTCGTTAGCATCCATTGATTCGCTCCAACTTGAGCTTGATGTCTTTCCTGGATCCAACTTTTGTACTAAATCATCGAGTGATTCTTTAATCTCTGTGGGGTCACCTGTTGATTCGCGTTCGCTCAAATTAGGCACAACTCAACATGCTTTCTTCTCGGAGCCGATATATGCCTTCAGATTGAGGGCGATTTTAACTAAATAGAAACGGAATGAAGAAGATAATCGGGAGTAGTAGCAGTGTGCCTACTGTAACAATGGTAGCTGCTTTTTCAGAATCAAGATTGAAGCTTTTAGCATAGACCACTGTTAGAACTGCAGGAGGCATTAATGACTCCAGAATAAGGATAGAAGCTGGCAGCTGAGCGAGTCCAGAGAATATGATTATGGGAATCACAAGAATTGGTATCAGGATTTGTCGAATACCAACAACTTCCAATGCTGCACGAATCTCAACCAATGAAAATCGTACTCCAATACCAAGTCCAACAGCAATCAAAGCAAGATATGTTGTAATTGGACCGGAGAATGAAAGAACATAGGCAATATCTCCAGGTATCTGAAAATTCACCAAGAATAGGAATACAGCGATTATAGCAGCGATGAATGGTGGAAATGTTAGAGCATCTTTTGTGATTTTGCTATAACCTCCATTATCACCACCAAATGCAGCACCCATGAATGATCCAAGAGTAGCGAGAAGAGTCATCTGTGTAAGTGAGAACATGATGACGATTGGTAATCCAACCGATCCAACAAACATCAACACTAGAGGCAATGGAATAAACAGTGCATTGTTGAATGTGACACAGATGTAAAACACACCCTTGGTTGAATTGTCATAATCTCGTCTTTTGAGATGAAGGTACATCAATATTGGACCTAACAAATGAATCAGAATAGAGAAACCAATAATTAACGGGACATCAGTAATCGCTTCAGGGGAAGCAGTCAGAAGGGTGTAGATGAAGAGAATAGGTATGAGAATGTTGACCAAAACTAAATTGAGATAGTGATTAGATTCTTTTCCTTTTCCTGATAATCTGGCCAGAAGATAACCAATCAGAATGAATCCGTAAAACAGACCAAACTGGATAGCTGTGTCTACAATCGCTTGCGTGGTTAACACCCATCTCATTTCCGAAATAACTTACGAAATAAGATAACGGAAGAGGAACAAACTTTTCTAGGAATCTTCACTCTATTAGAATTGGTCTATTGGAGGTTATGCAATTGACATCAGAGGATGAGATTCTAGAAGCCATTCAGAATATGGTGAAAAAAGCAGAAGAACCAAAGATGCAGAAACGCTTCTCAAACTATAACAAGACGCTACTCATGTCATTTGAGGACCTTGACATTGATCTTACTGTCTCATTTGTTGATGGGAAGGGAACTGTTGAGAAAGGAGGAATACCAGAACCAAATATGACTATCAAGACAGATAGCAGTACAATTCTGGACATACTGAGTGGCAATCTTTCTGCGATGCGAGCCTTCATGAGTGGAAAAATCAAAGCAAATGGCCCTGCAAGAGACCTGATGAAATTGCAGCATCTATTGAAATCTTGATTTCCTTTAGACTTCAATATCTAATGACCGAATTGATTCTTCAGATGGTTTGCCTGTTTTTCTATCCCATTTCCGATATTCGTAGTATTCCTGTAGTTGCATTTCAACATCAGGCACAAAATCATCAGTTACACTTTCAGGATGGGGTTTCAATAAAGCGGGTGGGAGTTTTTCATCTTGCGTCCGTAGTCCACATCTCAAGTTGAACAAACGTTTCATGGTTACAGCACGAGCTCCAATGGTGAGGATATCATCTACGCTGAGAGACCCTCCTGTAGCTAGATTCAGAAGAGAAATGATTGTTTTTGGTGGAACAATCGCAAAATGACACATGATGACAGAATCAAAGAATGCTCTGAAATCCTGTGCTTTTGCAGAAGTAGTTCCCTTTCCTTCATTTTCTAAACGGTCGCCGCCAACTATCCCGAGTTCTCTAACATCAGCTCCCATATCAACGGAGTACATGTCGCCCTCGAGATGTGTCGCGCCTCGTGAAGCTGTAGTGTAGACGGTCGTCATACCAGAGAAAGCGCGAGGGTCATGATTTGGAATCTCAAGCCCTCTCACATGTATGACCGATTCCTCTGTATTGTGCTTCCTACCTAGTGCAAGAGACCCTTCAGCAAGAATGTCACCAATCCCTTCTCGTTTTGCAATTTTGTGGATTGTATCAATTACAGCGTCAGGATCATTCCATTTGAATCCATAATCGGCCTTGCCATTATCACAGAGGTAGGTAGCAAATGCAATAGTACTTCCACAACTGATTGTATCCATACCATATTGGTTACAGAGTCGATTCATGACAACTATCTTGTTCAAATCAGAGATTAGCATGTTAGAGCCAAAGGATGCGATTGTTTGAAACTCAGGTCCAGCTATATTTTCCAAATCATACTCGGCTACCGATACTTTTCGACCACATGCAATAGGGCATGAGTAGCATGCTGAACGACCTGTTAAAATCTCGGTAAGAGCCTTACCATTGATGAGATCAGCATCATCAAATTCGATGTCTTGGAAATACTTGATTGGAATATCATTGAACATCATTCCTATGTCTACGTACATATTGGTTCCTTGATCAGTCAACATGGACATAGCTTCACCAAGAATCTTTGAGGATGAAAGTGCAAGTTCTTTGAATTCATCAGGTGATGCTAAAGAAATATCACTGGAACCGTTAACTGTTAATGCCTTCAGTTTCTTTGAACCCATGACTGCTCCTAAACCGCATCTAGCAGCAACTCGTTCATCATTTACAATACTAGCGAATTTGACTAGATTCTCTCCTGCAGGACCTATACAGGATACCTGCATTCTTCGATTGTTCTTCTTCAGGTTTGATTGGGTTTCTGATGTTGACATTCCCCACAGGTCATCTGCAGGTAGAATCTCTACGTTTCCATCATTGATTTGGAGAACCACAGGAGAGTCTGCTGCGCCCTTGATCAAGATGCCATCAAATCCTGATGCTCGAATTCTTTCACCGAAATGACCGCCTGAATGAGATTCACCCCACAGTCCTGTGATTGGAGATTTTCCACAGACAACATGACGACCTGTGCTTGGCGCAAGCGTTCCTGTCAAAGGACCTGTCATGAACAATAGCATATTGTCAGCACCAAGTGGGTCTGCATTCGGGTCGAGAATTTCATAGAGTAATCGACTAGCATAGCCGCTACCTCCAAGGAATTTGAAAGATATTCCTTCATCAATAGGGAGTATACTTGTTTCTCTCTTGGAGAGGTCAGCAACTAAGATCTTACCAGAATATCCAAGCATTCAGTATCCACTCATCATTTCCCAGAGGTCTTGTTCATCTTCTACTACTTCATCAGGAAGTCGTTTGGGAGTTCCAACCTGTTTGGATATCATGTATATCTTACAGGTTCTTTCAAGAACAATTGCTAAATGAAACGCTTTCTCTAGAGTTTTTGCTATACAAACAGCACCATGGTTAGCAATCAGAGCGGCACTCCGGTCCTCAATTGCTTTTCCAACGTTGGTTCCAAGCTGTTTCGTACCAGGCATTGCATACTCACTGACTCTAATATGGGAGCCTAATTTTGGTACAGTTTCGTCAATTATTGGTGGAAGTGATTCATTGAGAACAGCCATAGCTGAAGCATAGATACTATGAGTATGAATAACTGCACCTGCAATGGTGTAAGTGTTGTACAATTCAAGATGCATCTGCCATTCTACACTAGGATTCTTTGATCCCTCAATGACTTCACCATCCAAATCAATTACAACCATATCTTCAGCTTTCATCTCGGTGTAGTGTATAGAACTTGCAGTAATAACTACGTGGTCACCTACTCTAATACTCGCATTTCCCGAAGATCCTATCACTAGGTCGTTCTCAACCATCCTTAGACAGATGTCTAGTAGTTCTTTCTTTGTATCTTCGTACACCTTATTCACCTTCACACCACATACTCTTCCACTTAGAGTAGTAGGATTTGTAGAGATTGGTTCTATCATCTGGTTCAGAAACTGGTTTCCATTTTACCATATTCTTTGCGGAATCCATCAGTGTAGGATAATGACCTACACCCTTAGCAGCACAGATTGCCGCTCCAAGGAGACTACCCTCAGGTTGCATTGGGGTATGAACTGGCTTTCCAATGACATTAGCTAGTAGAGTTGGCCACATTTTCGACTGTGTCATTCCACCAATTGTTTTGATACTGCTGAATTCTTGATGTGCTTCTAGTTGTTCAACATTCCCACGTGCTGCGTATGCAATATTCTCAAGGACTGCATGAATCATAGTAGCAGAGTTTAATGGTACAACTGAGGGTAACGCAGGTTGGGGAAATATCATCCTAGCCTGTTTTACATTCGTGATTTGTTGACAGTCCATGATACTTGGTCCCAATCCAATGAGGGTTTCGTTACTTCCCGGTGGAATATCGACTAATAATTCATCCAAAGAGTTCAATGTGTTCTTGATACAATCATCAGTATCCTTTGCACGTTCGCATAACAATCGAACAGCCCAGTCAAGGTTAGCACCTGTAAGAGTTGCATTGCTCTCTAGTACCCATTTATCCTTCTCAACATGACAGCCAGTCCAGATTTTCTGTTCAGGGTCACAATGTAGATTATCCAAGATCATCATCACAGGTGTAGTACTTCCAGCAATGATAACGACTTCATTTGGCTGCGCATCACTTGCAAGCAAAGCGCAATGAGTATCAGCACTACCTTGCACTATGGGTAGGCTTTTGGGTAGTCCGCACGCTTTCTCGGCGTCTGGAGTTACTTCTCCAATTATTGAACCAGGTTCACGTATGTCAGGAAGGATATCACTAGTTACTCCGACTGCTTCTATGACCTCTTCGCTCCACTCACATTTTCGAATGTCCATAAACCCTGTTGCGCTTCCTGATGCAGGATCTGTGACAAATACATTCCCTAATCTATACGTAATCCAGTCATTGATTGGAAGAAGATGCGCAATTGACTCGAAGATTTCAGGTTCTTCTTCTTCAAACCATGATAACCGAGATGGTGAAAACATCAGAGGCGGCCAACAGCCAGTAATTTCATGATAACTCTCTCCCAGTGATTCTTCTATGATATACTGGGTCATTGCACCTCGTGCATCCATATTTGGTCCAGCATAGACTTCCTTACCTTCATTGTCAAGGAAAACAGATCCATGCCTCTGACTTGTGGTAGCAACAGCTTCTAACTCTCCAAGATTAACCTTGGAGGACTTGATTGCTTCCTTTACAACTGTACAGACCAAGTGCCAGAAGTGATCAGGGTTGAACTCTTTTGCAATCTCAAGTTCAGGAGGTGTGATATAATCCCAATTTCTTCGACTGATGCTGATAGGAACACCATCGGGTTTCACCAGCATGCATCGAACTCCAGTCGTGCCTGCATCAATTGCTACTAGAACCAATTATTCATACACCTCCGGGTTCAGAATATTTTTTGGTTGTTCTCCCTTTACAAATGCGAGAACGTTGTCAACGATAATTCGAGTTTGTCGTTCTAGTGTTTCAATTGTATTTCCGCCCATGTGAGGCATGACTGTGACATTATCTAACTCGAGAAATTCATTATCACTGTCTACAGGTTCCATAAAGAAGACATCCAGACCAGCACCTGCAATGGTTCCATTCTTCAGAGCTTCACGAAGTGCGTATTCATTTAGTACCGATGCGCGAGCAGTGTTGATTAGAATCGCAGTCTTCTTCATTTTTTCAAACTCTTTTGCTCCTAGCATTCCTTTAGTTTCATCAGTAGAAGGACAGTGTATTGAGATGATATCAGAAGTTCTCAGGAGCTCATCGAGTTCAACACTTCTCCCATCAACTTTCTCAATCTTGTTGGAGTCAACATATGGATCGAATACTAGAATCTCAACACTGAATGAGTGCAGACGTTTGGCAACCTCATAGCCAATTTGCCCAAGTCCAATGAGACCAACAGTTCGACCAGAAAGCTCGAACCCCATGAGGTTCTTGTACATGTTTCCAAAATCCTTGAAGTCATCAATAAAGAACTCACTCTTGAGCAAACGTTCTGCAGCAATTATATTCCTAGCTTGAGCAAGCATTAGTGCTATCGTGAGTTCAGCAACAGCAATGGTGTTTCTCCCTGGTGCAGCAATAACTGGTATTTTCTTAACAGTTGCAGCTTGTAGAGAGATGTTATTGGGAGACCCTCGAACAGAACCTATCAGTTTCAACTCAGTCTGTTCGATTATTTCCTCCTTGATTTCATCACCTTCAACTATTATTATCTCATAGTTACGAGACTTGATTGTTTGCAGAAGAGATTCTCCAAGATGCAGATTCCCAGTTTCTAACCAACTACGATAATCGACCTCTAGTCCTGCATCTTTCAGCTCATTAAGACCTGACTCGGTAATTGGTGCAGTGATGAGAACACGCAATCGGTAGAACCTCCATTCTAGATTGGTTCTGTATAGTTTCCTGCCTTAAACATTCATCGAGGCTAGTTTGCGGTACAAACTACGATGCAATTCAAAGATTGTCCATGTCTTATATTCATTCTATTCCTGTGAATAGTTGTGAATTACAATGTCTGAATCAGCAATTGAGATAATTAATCTAACAAAACGGTTCGACGATATCACTGCATTAGATAACCTCAGCTTAGAAATTGGTTGGGGTGAGCTGTTTGGGATTCTCGGACCTAATGGCGCTGGAAAGAGTACAGCCATCAATGTTCTCAACACACTATTAGAACCAACAGATGGTTCGGCAACAGTTGATGGACATGATGTGGTATTTGATCCAGATAATGTTCGAAAGGTAATTGGTGTCTGTCCTCAAAAACCAGCATTCTATCCTCATCTTACCGGAGAAGAGAACATCACTCTCATGGGAGAGATGCATCTTGTACCAAAAGATGTTCTTAGAGAACGTGTCAAGACTATGGTTGAGAAGATTGGTATGGAGGACCATATCAAGAGGCGTGCAAAGGACTACAGTGGGGGAATGATTCGAAAGGTCAGTATGCTTATGGCATTGATCAGTGACCCAAAGATAGCACTCCTTGATGAGCCTACGGTTGCTATGGATCCAAAATCCCGCCATGCGGTCTGGGATTTCATTCGAGAGTTAAAGACCCAAGGTAAAGCTATCATCCTTACAACTCACTATATGGAAGAAGCACAGGAACTCTGTGACAGAGTTGCGATCATTGACGAAGGTCGGCTTATCGAATTGGGTTCTCCAACTGAGTTGATGGAGAAACATCAAGCGAAGAACTTGGAAGAAGTCTTTCTGAAATTAACAGGCAAGAAACTCAGGGAGGAGTTCTAGAAATGAATCTACGAAGAATACTCGCTTTAGTGAAGAAGGACTTGAAGAAGACACATAGGGAGCCAGCTGTCCTTTTTCTTCTGCTAGTATTCCCCGTCGTGTTGACCTTCGTGTTTGGTCTTGCGTTTGGTGGAATTGGAGGAGGAGGCACTACAAGTTTTGATGTAGGTCTTCTGAATCTTGATGCTACAAGCCCACAGGCAGATTGGAGTGATGCATTTACTGACAATCTGACAAGTTCGGGGGTCTTTGTTGTTCAGGATTTTGATGACAATGTCACTGGACAAGAAGCACTTCTCCAAGGTAACCTTGACGCATTCATAGTCATTCCTGAAGGATTTGGTGATAGTGTCGTGTCTTACTATGGCGCTCCATTCAATTCTAGTGCTTGGACAAACACAACCATGGGCCTCTACGTTGATAGCGGATCTCTGATGGCGGTATCAGCTGTTCCTCCTCTTGTACAACAGGTTCTGATGAAGACCATATTTGGGAGCGAGGCAATGAGTATAGGTCTACCAATTGAAATTGGAAGTCCTGCGTTAGTTGCATCGAGCACTTTTACTCAATGGGACTTCATGGCTCCTGGAATCTTTGCATTTGCAGCAATCTTCCTGACTATGATAGTAGCACAATCAATGACTTATGAGCGAGATGAAGGACTCTTGAAGAGACTGAGAACGACTCCAGTTTCTTCAGCAGACTACATGATCAGTCAAACTCTAACCTATATGATAATTGCAGTTATTCAAGTGGCACTTGTTCTAGCATCATCGTTCGCGATAGGATATAGACCTGCAGTTGGACCGGCGGGAATTGCGTTCACCTTTGTCATCGCTGTAGCATTCTCATTGGTCGCAGTCGGTTTCGGTCTGATCGCAGCGGCTATCTCCAAGTCTGCAGAAGTTTCGACAGGTGTGAGTTTCATGTTCATCATGCCACAGATGTTCTTTGGAACATTCATGCCTTTGGGAGGACCTTCCTCGACCATTGCTAGGTTTATGCCTAGTAAGTACATCACTGATGCATTGACAACACTGTACCTTAGAGGAGCACCAATTACCACACCGGTAATCTGGTATAATCTCGCAATTGTATCAGTTGTTGGGATTCTGCTCGTTGCATTGGGAATCTATCTCTTCGAGAGGTACGGATATAGATAGGAGTCCCTTTTGGGACTCCCCTTTTATTCTAGTATAGTTATTATGGAGGAATTCTATAGTGAATTTGTTGTTTAATACTGAGGTGAACGTATGAATCCAGAAGGTGTTGAAACAGAAGATGATATGATCGAGAAAGCAAGACAGCTACTTCTACTAACAGACATAGTTGACAAGTATCCACTAGTTGTCGCGCGTAGAGTTGCAGGTCTAGTATACATCATAATGGCAGGGGGTATTTCATTTGTTACATTGATTTTCATGTCGCTGCAAGACATCTTAGGACCTGGAGATTTCTTGATTAATCTGGGATTCGTCATATTTAGTCTAGTCTTTTCATGGATAGTTGCCTTTAGACTGGTAATTCCACTTACGCGTTCATATCCTAAGGAACCCACATTGGATGAAGGAGGAAGAGCAACATTAGTAATTTGGGGAATTCTTGTAGCGGCAATAGTCATCGTGTCATTGCTTACACTTTCAGCAGGAATGGACAATCTGTTCCCGCCAGTTTTGGAGTTCATTATGGGGATTGGTTTCCTGTCCAACTACATATTGGGAAGGAGAAACACTAGCGTGGAGTTCTATACTCACGAACATCTGTACTTTGCAATAACTGTTCTTCTTAGCATAATCCCCATGTTGCTGTTTCCCGCCATGGCGTATGTGATCATAATTATTTCTTGCGTCGGTGGAATCTTCGTGGTTGGAATCTATATGCTCATTACTGCTGAACGACTTCTTCTGGCAAGCAAAGGACAGGGATAGATTTGAGTCTCGACGGGGATCTCCTATCAGCATTGGTAGGACTCATGGAAGAAGACCGTGAGACCATGGTTCCCACAAGACTCTCTGTTCTGGTATATCTCTATTTCACTCAGCATGCAACCTTTCCAGTGCTTCAGAAGAAACTGGGTCTGACGTCTGGCAATCTATCAAGTCATCTAAGGAAATTGGCAGAGCTTGGTCTGATACGAATCTCGAAAAGGTTTGTCGATCTCAGACCAACAACCTTTGCCGTCTTGACAAAAGAAGGAGCCGAACGGGTAAGGAATCAGATGATTCGGATGCGTGAAGTGGTATCAAAGGTGGTTGACAAAGTACCGAGTTCAGAGGAGTAACTTCTGCAGCTTGAGAAGGTCTGGAACCTCACCCTTTGTCTTGAGCTTACCAGCAGAATATGCTGCCATTGGACTCTCAGTTTTCTCAATAATACCAAAGAACACAGCTGAGTCCATTATGACTTGAAGCTCTGCTTCAACTTCTCCCTCTCCGACTTCAAGTATCTCGGCATTTCCAATATGCATAAACATTTTCAAATCAATATCAGGAAAGATGAACTGAAGCGTCTTGTTGTATTCTTTGAACCTGCGCTGGATTTTTGGATCATCAAATCTAGATGAGAGAGATTGCAGATGAACCAGAATTCTATCCTTTGTCATAATGTCACTAAACTATGGTTCACATTGACCGAGATATATCTTTCCAGACCACGAGTGTAGGAGTGAAGATGGGGACACGTCTGAATCAACATTAATCTTAACACGGTTAAGGTCGGGACAGAAAGATTATATCTCCTGCTCCGCTCGAGCTGTTGTAGCAATAGCACCTTGGAGAATGTTCCCATGGTCAGCGAGTCAGCCAAGAAGTCAGAACAGAAAGTCAAACCAACAGATGTTCTAGTCATCGGTGGAGGAATGGCAGGAATTAATGCATCTCTGGGTCTTGCTAACGGTGGTCATCATGCCCACATGATTGAGAAGACCGTGAATATAGGTGGAAACTATGTAGCCATCTATAAGATATTCCCTGCCTTGGAATGCTCAGCCTGTGTTATGACTCCTCTCACTTCCTTTGTAGGAAAACATCCCAACATCACTATCCATCCACTATCAACAGTTGAGAAGGTGACAGGAAAAGAGGGCGACTTCACTGTCACAATTCGTAAGAAGGCTCGCTATGTAAATGAAGAGAAATGCACTGGATGTCAGCTTTGTATTCGATCATGTCCTGTGGAGGTTCAAAATGAGTATGACCATGGCCTCTCTCTTCGAAAAGCTATCTACATGAACTTTCCACAACAGATACCACTGATAGCTACAATTGATAGAGACTCCTGTATTGGTTGTGGAACCTGTGAATCGATTTGTCCCCAGGATTGCATCATGTACGATGATGAGGACAAAGTGCACGAGCTCAACGTGGGTTCAATTATCATGGCTACTGGTTTTGAAGAATACAAACCGCTAGACTACAGTGAATATGGCTACGGTGTTTTCCCCAATGTTGTCACCACTATGGAATACGACAGGCAGTCTCACCCAACAGGACCAACAGACTCACACATGCTCAGACCTTCCGATGGAAAAGAACCTGAACGAATCCTGTTTGTGAATTGTGTTGGGAGTCGAGATGTGAGGGAGAATATCAACAACGGTGGATATAGCAAGCATTGCAACAGAGTATGTTGTTCATTTGGAATCAAACTAGCTCAGGTCACAAGGATGCACTACCCAGAGGATCACTGTGAAATAGTGTACACCTACATGGACATGCGAACTGCAGGAAAAGCTCTGGAGGAGTTCCTGTGGGATACTGAGAAGAACAAGGGTATCGACTTCGTACGGGGAAGGGTTTCAGAGATTCAGGAAGACCCAGACACTCATGACCTATTTGTCAAGATGGAAAATACAGAAACTGGAGAGATTATTGAACTCGACAAGATATCCATGGTCGTATTAAACGCAAGCTTCAGACCAAGCGAAGGATCTGATGAACTTGCTAAAGTTCTCAAGATTGACCTTGATGATGCAGGGTGGGTCAAGGAGAAACACCCCAATGCATCTGCACTCGAAACAAATCGTGCAGGTATTTTCGTTGCTGGTTGTGCGCACGGTCCCAGAGATGGAACGGATTCAGTGAACGAAGGCAAGGGAGCTGCAATGGCAGCCCATTCTATCCTACCAGTGCCGACACCAGAACCTGAACCAGAGATTCCTCCCGCTGATCTTGGTGATGAGCCTCGTGTGGGCGTGTTCATCTGCCACTGCGGGGGCATTATTGGAAATGAGATAAGCTCACCAGGCCTTGCAGACTGGGCCAAAGACTTACCAAATGTGGCGTACAGCACAGATTACATTTTCATGTGCAGTGATCCGGGACAGCAATTGGTGACTGATGCTATCAAAGAACACAAACTCAATCGGGTGGTCGTAGGTTCATGTTCACCCTTACAGCACGAGGAAACTTTTCGCAGTGCTCTTGAAGCCGCAGGTCTCTCAGGATACTACTTGGTAGGACCAGTTGGTCTTCGAGAACACCTAGCCCTTGTTCATGTCAATGATGACCCAGAGGTCCGTCAAGAAAAAGCACAGGATATGATAAGGAGTGCAGTGGCCAAGGCCATCAACAACGAAGAAGTCCCCCTGAAGAGTGTCGAGGTTACACCCATATCAATGATTGTTGGCGGAGGTGTGTCCGGAATGACAGCCGCACTTGACATTGCAAGAAAGGGATTCGATGTGATTCTTGTAGAGAAAGAGGACAAACTTGGTGGCAGACTGAATGAGCTATACAGACTGTTCCCAGAGATGGATTCAGCACAGGACATTGTTGACGATCTCACAGCTCAGGTCGAGAAGAACAAACAGATACAGGTCCTTCTCAACTCGAAGGTCGTAGAACGAGAAGGATCCTACGGGAACTATGACATCACTGTGGAGAACACTGCAACCGGCGATAAGGAAACTCACCGAATAGGGTCAATGGTCATTACTGTTGGCACTGACGTTTATGAACCAAAGGAAGGAGAGTATGGTTGGGGAGAAGTACCTGGCGTGATCTCAACCCTTGAGCTTGAAAGACGACTCAAAGGTGGAGAGATAAAGAAGGCTCCCAAGAACCCAGTCTTCATTCACTGTGTAGGGTCCAGACAGAATCCTGGTGAAGGTAACAGATATTGTTCACGGGTATGCTGTTCTGCAACCATTGCGATGCAGCATGAATTGAAGGAGATGTTCCCAGAGAGCAAGATATTCTCCGCTTACAAAGAACACATTCGTCCATTTGCAAAGGGAATGGAGGAGATGTGGCGTGAGAACAGACAGAATGGCACTTCATACTTGAGATGGCATCGTGATAATCCAGTAACTGTTGAAAAAGATTCAGAGAGCGATTTAGCCATTGTCACAGTCTATGATACATTGTCCCAAGAAACATTCAAGATAAAGTCAGACCTAGTCGTCCTAGCATTGGGTCTAGAAGCACCTCATGATGTCGATGAGTTTGCAAAAGCAATGGGCATCACTCGTGGACAGGATGGATTCCTAGCAGAGATGCACATGAAGTACAAACCTGTTGAAACAACCGTTCCAGGAGTGTTCTTGGGAGTCACATATGCAAAGAATATTGGGGACTCAGTCAACCAAGCTCGTGGAGCAGCGAATGAAGCATGTATACCACTTAACTTGGGTACTGTCAATATCGAGCTTCTCACAGCTGATGTTGACCAAGATCTCTGTGTCGGTTGTGATCTATGCCACTACTCCGAGATCTGTCCGTATGATGCTGTATCGATGATCGAGATTGAACCAGGCGTTAAGAAAAGCGTCACAGACGAGATGCGTTGTGAGGGATGTGGTGCATGTTGCGCAATCTGTCCCACTGGAGCACGAGACCTTCGTTGGTGGCGTGAACAGAGTATCCTTGACCAAACTGAAGAGATGTTAAGGGAGTGAGACCATGGTCTCATTGGATAATCTTCTATCTGGCTGGATTGTTCTGAATGATCTACTAGGTGCTCTAAGAGAGAAAGAAGTGTTCATCCCTGACCTTACATATGCAGACCTCAGGAACTCAAAGATGAGTCTTGAGTATCTCCGTTCCTTTGAGAGTGAGATACGGGCTGGTGACCAAGGCGATGCGGACACTCAACTTCAGATGGAAATGGAACTCAAGATTCAACGCCTGAAAGACACTCTAATGGTCTGGGCGGAGGCAGACAGTGGTGTTGATTACAGAAATACCTGGGAAGAACGGTTTGAGGCTGCTATTCGAGGTGAGAGCGATGAGTACAAGCCAGAACCTCAGGTCCACATATCAGACATACCAAGAGAGAAAAATGTGGGATTCTTCCGAATCAAACTCCCTGATGAAATTCCGGTGGAAGTCATTTCTGAAATCGCTGAGGATTGTATGGTCAATATCTCTCTAGACGGTGAACGACACTTACAAGTGAGCGGCAAGAAAGATTGTGTCCGAGATGCTATGCACAGGATTGGACAGCTCTTCTATGGTGACAGCAAGTTAGAAAATTGATTTCACCTAAAGTCCGAGAATATCATTAATTGGATCAAGAGATACTCTATTGAGCTCAAATCCTAGTGGTTCTGGGGCAATTCCCATAGCAGCACCCAAGATTTGTGTTACGAATAATGCTGGTAGCTCAAGTGAATTTCCTTCTTCGTCTTTGAGACCAAGTTGCTGAATATCGAACTGAGTATGGCAAGCAGGACAATTCGTAACGACACAATTTGCTCCAGCGCCATTGGCTGAAACCATTTTTTCTTGGAGTATTTTGACTGCAACGTCTTCACTTGCAATGAGAAGGGGTGATCCGCAGCAACGCAATTTCATATCCCAGTGGACACTGGTTGCTCCAGTCAGCTCAATCAACTCATCCACCTTTGATGGAAGTTCAGGATCATCAAAACCTGCAACGTTAGAAGGTCGAATAAGGTGACAACCAGGATGGAAGGCTACTCTGAGACCGTCAAGACGTTTGACTATCTTCTTCTCAATCTCATCTTTCATCTCATAGAGTACTTCCACAAAATGACGAACCTTGGTTTTTCCCGTGTACTCAAGACCTAGTGGCTTTAATGCTGCATTGACCTTCTTTCGATAGGCCTCATCTTCATGAAGCACATGATTTGTATCTTTGAGAGAACCAAAACAGCCGTTGCACGGAGTGACAATATCGTGGCCTCTCTGTTCAGCCAAAGCAATGTTGCGTCCAGACATGGATAGCCAGCTATTCTCGTCAATTGACTTGAGAACGACAGTTCCACAACATGATGCTCCTTCAAAGTCTATTAGTTTGATTCCAAGCTCCTTTGCGACCACTCGCATGGAAGACTCATAGTTGTTGAACCTGCTAGGGATTGCACATCCGAGAAATACTTCGTAACTCTGAGTCATCTTACTCAGCCTCCTCCAGTTTCATGAGCTTTGTCTTATCCAGCATTTTCTTTGTGTCAGCAACGTTAAACTCAGGCACTGGATCAAGCTCAAGGTCATCACGTTCCCAGTCTGTAGGTTCGTAGAGTCGACCTGTGTCATATAGTGATTGTCGTGCTCCCAGATAACCCTGAGGTGCAATTCCTTTCTTGAACGCCATATTCTTCAGACCAAAGAGAATGTCAGTGATGTCAATTCCTTGTGGACAGCGTTCTTGGCATGTATAGCATGTTGAACATAGCCAGACCATATCGGTTTCAAGAACCTCTTTCAGTCCAAAGAGTAGCATCCTCATGACCTCGTGAATCTGGATATTCACCTTGTCAGCAACAGGGCACCCAGCGCTGCATTTTGCGCACTGGAAGCAGGCCGTGAGATCCTTTCCGCCTAGAAGGTTCGAAACCTCCTTGGTGAACTCTGCATCAAGTGCCTTGAACTTCTTCCCCTCGAATGATTTGAAATTGCCCCAAGACTCCGTCATTCTTAGCGCCTCCTCTGTCTCAATGGACTTGGTCCTAGTTTGTCAGCTATGTCTGCAAACTTTCTGACAGTTTCAGCCCAAATCGAACCTTCGCTCGCACTGATGTGTGTGAACTGAAGTCTATCCGGCTCAAGTCCGGCTTTCTCAATGATCTTCTTCGCAATTGCAAATCTGCGTTCAAAGGATACGTTCCCATCAACGTAATGACAATCTCCGATGTGACAACCTGAAATCCAGACCATGTCAGCTCCGAGTCTAAATGCTTCAAGTATGTGCTGAACGCTCACACGACCAGTACACATGACTCGTATGTCTCTGACGTTGGGTGGTTGTTGGTATCTTGATACACCAGCACTATCGGCTCCAGCATATGAGCACCAGTTACAGAGAATTGTTAGCAAGCGGGAGTCATTTGCAGGCATATTTTCTAAGGCAGTCCGAATCTGTGTGATGATCTGATCATCTGTGAAGTGTTTCATAACTATTGCCCCAGCCGGGCACCCAGCACCACATTTTCCACATCCCTGACACAGCACAGGATTAGTCACAGCATAGTCATGACTGCCATCACCTGGAACGACCTCAATGGCATTGTATGCACAGTTAATCTCGCAGGTCCCACAACCCACACAAATCTCAGGGTCGACGACAGAAACGATAGCCTCAGCTTTTCGGATTCCCCTGATGAGTGGTATCAACGCCCTCGATGCTGCAGCTTGACCCTCAGCGATGGACTCTACAATGCTCTTCGGTGCAGTCGCTGCACCAGCAACATATACACCATCGGTCTGAAAGTCGACTGGGCGAAGTTTCGGATGTGCCTCCATGAAGAAACCTGACAGGTTCAGTGGAACCTTGAATAATTCCGAAATCTCCTTGTTAGGACGAGGAACCATTGCAGTGGATAACACAGTGTGGTCAACGTCGATACTCAGTTCAGCACCTAGCACCTGATCAATCACTTTGATTGTGAGTGCTTTGTTTCCACCTTTCTTGACCTCTGGCGGTGAGTCCTTATCGAACCTGACAAAGACCACTCCCTTCTTTCGAGCCTCGCGATATTTGTCCTCAGCATCATAGAAGACTCGCAAGTCCCTGTAGAAGTGATACACTCTTGAGTTAGGGTATTTCTCAAGTAGTTCTAGTGAATGCTCTAGGGCTACCATGCAACATATTCCAGAACACCAAGTTCTAGCACCCTCTAAGGATGCATCCTCACGAGAGCCTGCACAATGAATTACGGCATAGGTTTCACCATCGGTGAAGCCCTCACTAGCAATTCGGCTGCTGAATTCGACCTCGGTCATTACCTCAGGGAGTTTCTGGAGACCATAGAGTCCTTTCTCTTCAAGAGCCATAGCACCTGTTGCTACTATTACAACACCTACAGTGAGTGTTTCCTTCTTTTTGCCACTCTTCACAACTACTTCGAACTCACCAATCGATCCCTTGGCTTCAATGACCTCTGTTTCCAACATGAGAATAATGCTCTCTCTGTCATTGATACGATTTTCATAATCAGCAATTATCTCTGAAGCAGGTTTATTATCAAAATTGACTGTCTGGAGCTCGTTAAGGAAACCGCCAACCTTGTCCTGTTTCTCGACTAGATATACTTGGAACCCCTTTTGCGCGATGGTATCTGCAGCGGCCATTCCCGCCACTCCAGCACCGATCACGAGGACGGAAGGTTCGATCTGAGTTACAGCTTCTTCCTGGGCTTCAAGCAATCTTGCGCGAGCAACTGACATACGAACGAGGTCCATTGCCTTTGATGTGGCTTCATCTTTGTCAGCCTGATGTACCCAAGAGCAGTGCTCACGAATATTGGCTAGCTCAAACAGGTACTTGTTCAAACCAGCTTCCTCAATGGTTGCCCTGAACAATGGTTCGTGTGTTCGAGGAGTGCAGGATGCAACGACCACTCTGTTGAGATCATGTTCTTCGATTGCTTCCTTTATGACAACCTGAGCATCTGATGAACACGAATACAGAAGATTTTCAGAGTACACAACGTCTGGCAAATCACTGGCATATTGAGTGACCTCGGCCACATCCACAGTGCCTGCAATGTTTATTCCACAAGAGCAGATGATGACTCCAATTCGGGGTTCAGCAGCGACCAGCGCCAAGTCAGCCTCGGTTAGTGCTTCTGTTTCCTCACCCTGTGGAATGGTGATGTCCAATGCAGCTAACGCAGCTGCTGCACTTCCTTGCGCGACTGAGTCAGGAATGTCCTTGGGCATGTGAACGGCACCACACATATGGACTCCTGGGACTCCAGTTTCAGAAATCATCAGCGATTCCATCACTGGTCGTACAAAACCAGATTCATCAGTCTTGATTCCTAGTTGCTCAAACAGTCCATTATCTGATGATGGTACCATTGCCTGACATAGCACTACTAAATCATACTTGTCAAGAATAACTTCGTGACCCTTCGCATCACTGTGACGGACAAGTAGATTCCTGGTTCCGTATTCTTCTTGAATCTCACTTGGGATTCCCTTAATGTAATTAATATCGTACTCAGTTTCTGCCCTAACTAGGAACTCTTCGAATCCCTTGCCAAATACTCGTAGGTCATTATAGAGAATATCAATGTGCACTTCAGGAGTGTGTTCCTTGGTGATAATTGCCTCTTTAGTGGCGTAGGTACAGCATATCTTTGAGCAGTAGGAACAATGGTTAACATCCCTAGATCCAACACACTGGATGAACGCAATCTTGTGGGGCTCGCGACCATCCGAGGGTCGCATTACGACACCATTAGTAGGTCCACTCGCGGAAACCATCCGTTCGTATTCAAGAGCACTGACCACGTTTGCAAATCGACCATAGCCATATTCGGGGACAGTGGCTGGGTCGAGGAGTTCGTAACCAGTTGCAACAATTATTGACCCTGCATTAATCTCAATAATATCATCCGCAATGTCGAATTCAATGGCCTCAGCCTTGCAAGTCTTTACACAGACCATGCATTCAATGCAATTCTCCATGTCAATGGTGGCGATGTTAGGAACTGCCTGTGGGAAAGGAATGTAGGCAGCCTTTCTCATCTTCAAGCCCAAGTCGTACTCGTTAGGTACTTCGATTGGACATACTCTTTGACAATCCCCACAACCAGTACACTTGTCAGCATCAACTCGACGGGTGTGTTGCATGACCTTCACTTGGAAATCACCTTGTTCGCCAGTAACCTCAGTGACCTCAGAGTAACTTAGTATCCTAATATTGGGGTGACGGGAACAGTCAACCATCCAGGGTCCTTGAATACACATACTACAATCGAGAGTGGGGAATGTCTTGTCCAGCTGAGACATGTGACCTCCTATGGAGGAGTTCCTCTCAACAAGATAGACCTTCACACCCATGTCTCCAAGATCTAGGGCCGCACGCATTCCTGCAATTCCTGCGCCGATGATGACAACTGGTTTTGATATGGGCTCTGCCATAATATCGTCACTCCGAAGGGATGAGGCCTTGGTTCGGAATGCCCGATAAAATGTTTCCCATTGGACAGAATTCAAAAACCTCATTATTGCACCTTTTTATTGGCGCCAATCTTCAAAGGTTAACAATCATTAATGCATGCACTTAATATTACACAAGTAACGTCCTACAATTATGAAAGCCACTAGGCTCTATACTCGAGTCTATCTGGCGCGATCAAAAGACCGCCGGGAGATTGACGCAGTCGAAGATCTGAGTAAGGTTAAGATCGATAATTACGTTAGTTACAAACCAAGCTAGAATAGACCTTAACAACAGATCTCTTTCAGAAGATGAGTGGAAATAAGGTCTATGAAGGCTGTTTTTGATTCTTTGAAGTATTCTGAAGGTTCTTTCGTTAGCAGTGATGTAAAGAGTTACTAAGATTCCTCCACCTTGATGCCTAATTTCTCCCAGGCAGGTGTACTCTTTCGTTGCATGTATTGTAAGTGTGTCTGAAGTCCAAACTCATCAGGTGCATGACCAAAAGCGAGGGCAAGTAATTCAACTACATGCATCACATCAAAAGTATAATCAGCTTCAAAGTGTTTTTTGATCTCTACTTGTCCCAGGTCTAACTGTAATTCACAGAATGGGCATGGTGTCACAATGACATCTGCACCGCCAGCCTCAAGGAGACTGTCGAATTTTTGCTTTGTAAATTCTAGCGCAATTTTCACATCAGCAGTTCTTACTGCACCGCCAGCACCACAGCAAATTAGCTCATCCTTGTAAGGTACATATTCAGCGCCGGAGGTTTCACAGAGGTTTCGGAAGATGTGAGGTCTCTCAGAATCGTCTTTCTGTTTGATATTCTTAGGACGCATCCAATGACAACCGGGATGAAGTGCCATTCGAACTCCAGTAAATGGTCGAGTGACCTTCTCACGGATTTTGTCAAGTCCAACCAATGAATAGAGTGCATCCACATAGTGCCAAACCTCTATTGTTCCTTTGAACTCACGATCGACCACTGATAGATTATCGTTTACTGCATCTCGTAGCTCATCATCATGTTTGAGCTCATGATTGGCATCCCAAAGACTTGCAAAACAACCGTTGCATCCAGTGGTTATGGGATGACCACCAGCTTCTGCGATAGTAAGATTTCGAGCTGCAATAGTTGCCCAAGTGACACGGTCGAAAGATCCGAAGACACCAGGTGCAGGACAACATGTTGCACCTTCCATATCGAGGAGTTCTAATCCAAGATCTTTGAATACAATCTTAGCAGCACTCTCGATACTTGGATATCTATGAGGTATAATGCAACCTAGAAAATGATAGAATGACTTGTCTGCCATAATCTATTCCTCCTTTGTTTCCTTCTCAGCAACTAGCTTATCAAAGCCTGTCTTCTTAGCTATTTTCTTGATTTCTTCAATAGCTTCAGGGAATCTGCTAGCATTAGGAGGTACTCGCTCAAGACCGACCTTCTCACGTAGGTTCTCCCACATCTCTTTTTCCAAGGGTACAGCGTGGCCAGCTTCGAGAACCTTTAACGCAGCCTTTTGGTGAGGTACAAGCATGTACCCCTCAGCCACAGCGACATTTCGAATTGCTTTAATGACGTCTGTCGGCATTACATCCTGAGGGCAACGATCTGTACAGGTGTAACAAGTTGTACAATACCAGAGCTCTGGTGATGAAATACACTGTTCTTTCAAACCGAGTAGTGCTTTTCTGATAATCCCTCGAACGAGATAATTAGTACGTGCTCCAGCAGGACAACTACCTGAACAAGTTCCGCACTGGTAACAATTCTGGATATTTGGACCTCCTGTCTTCTTGATCATCTGTACAAAGGAATCATCAGGAGTGTCAATCTCAATTGCGGTTTTTTCTTCTGCACTTGTCAAGATAATACACCGACTGCTAGGGTGTGCTTGAATCTCATCCTTAAATCCATTACCGAAAGGTCGTAAAGTTATTCACTCAATTATGAGTTAGTATAGTAATGTATTGTCCAAATCATGAGGACCAAAGAAGGATTGTTTCTCATTCTATTGGTGTCTGTTCCGAATGTATCAGAGGTAATTCTAATTCTACTAAAATTGCGAAACAAACTCATGAGAGATTGAGACTCAGGGACAAGCTAGTTCCAACTATTCCATCCGAAGGGGAATTTGTATGTGGAGAATGTGGGAATCATTGTAGAATAAGTGAAGGTGAAGTGGGCTACTGCAATATCAGAATTGCAGAACGTGGGAGAATTATCGATAGATTTTCTGAGAAAGCTGTTGTGTCTTGGTATTTTGATCCCCTACCAACTAATTGTGTGGCAGATTGGGTCTGTCCCATCATGACGAAAAGAGAGATTGGAAGTGGAAAACAGCGTCTCAAGAATTTCGCAGTCTTCTATGGTTCATGTAACTCGGATTGTTTCTTTTGTCAGAATGCAAGTTACAGAACAATGATGGCAAAAGGAACTCCCCTAATGACTGCAGAGGAACTTTCTGAGTGTGCAGATGATTACACTGCATGTGTCTGCTATTTTGGAGGAGATCCAGCATGCAATCCAGAACACTCGGTAATGACCTCAAAACTTCTGAATGAAAACAAATCTATTACAGTCTGCTATGAAACAAATGGTAACATCTCAAAGAAATGGCTTGATGCCATAACGGAGATAATCGAATCAACCGGTGGTACATTAAAATTCGATTTGAAAGCCCATACCCCTCAAATCTATGAGGCCCTTACTGGAATATCTAATACTACCACACTTCGTAATTTCGAATCGCTAGCTGTTTCAAAAAGAGAACGCGAAGGTGAGTTCTTAGTTGTCAGCATTCTCCTTGTTCCAGGATATATCGACATCAAGGAAGTAGAGAAACTATGTTCATTCATAGCGGATATTGACCCAACAATTCCGACAGCGCTCCTAGGCTTTAGTTCCCACCATGCTATGAATGATCTACCAAGAACAAGTGTTGCGCATGCTCAAGCTGCTCTTTCTACAGCTCAAGACAAGGGCTTGGAGAATGTTCGGATAGGAAACTATGGATTATTAGGGAATCATGGTTACTATTTTGACTAGTCAATTTCGATTAGGACGACTCAATCCTTATATCTCACTGAACAAGGAACCCGACCAACGAATTGCAGAGGAACTTTGATGACAGACAAAATCTCTCGCGAAACAATCCACGATGAAGCAATCGATCCAGATTTTATTGATTCGATTGTGGAAGCTGGTGCAGACAGGATTAGAACATGCATACAGTGTGGTACATGTTCTAGCGTGTGCCCAAGTGGTCGACGAACTGCTTTCAGAACTCGCGAGCTGATGAGGAAAGCACTTCTTGGTCTCAAAGACGAAGTTCTGTCAAGTCAGGACCTCTGGCTTTGTGCAACGTGTTTCACTTGTTTGGAACGTTGCCCTCGGCAGATCAAAGTAACTGATGCAATTGCCATTATGAGGAGTATGGCTGTAGAAGAGGGGCACATGCTCCCAGAACATAAAAAAACTTCGGAGTATCTACTTGAAACGGGTCATGCAGTTCCAATAAATCCTGCTAACATGGAAAAACGAAAAGAACTTGGTCTCGAGGAGATTCCTCCTACTGTCCATTCAAGTGAAGAAGCACTTGAAGATGTGAAGAAAATAATGGAGAGAACGGGATTCAAAAAACTCATTGAAAAAGATGAGGAGGAAAAATAGATGACTGAATCTCAAACATACTCGTTCTTTCTAGGTTGTGTAATGCCTAATAGATTCCCCAATGTTGAAGCAAGTATTCGTCTTGTTTTGCCAAAGTTGGGTATTGAATTAGAGGATCTAGAGGGCGCTAGTTGTTGTCCAGCACCAGGAGTGATTAGATCCTTCAGTGAGCCTACTTGGTTAGCACTTGCATCAAGGAATCTAGCTCTTGCTGAGATGGCAGGACATGACCTTCTTACAGGATGTAATGGTTGCTATGGAACTTTCAAGGAAACTTTGACTGAAATCCGAGAGCACCCAAAGAGATTGAAAGAAGTTCAAAAAGTTTTCAAAGGAATGGGTCTCAAGTTTAAAGGAGAAGTTGAGGCGAAGCATCTCATTGAAGTCATCAGTGAGCTTGATCCTGAAGATATTAAGAAGCTCCTCACAAAATCTCTCGAAGGTATTAAGGTGGGGGTGCATTACGGTTGCCATCTCTTGAAACCAAGTAAGAATCGACCGTGGGGACAGACACAGCGTCATACGTTCCTCGATGAACTTGTTGAATTAACAGGTGCAACTAGTGTCAAGTACAAGGATAAGTTCCTTTGCTGTGGTGCTGGAGGCGGCGTTCGAGGTAGTCAAGTATCTGTAAGCGTTGATATTGCCAAAGAAAAACTTGACAATCTGATAGAAGCAGAAGTTGACTGCATCGTGAATGTCTGTTCTTTCTGTCATCTTCAGTACGAGGTTTCACAGAATCAGTTGAACAAGGAACTCGAGGAAAAGAAATACAAAATCCCAGTGATATACTTCACACAACTACTTGGATTGGCAATGGGTCTTGATCCTAAGGATCTTGGGTTAGGAGTCCATATGATCAATACACAACCGTTGATAGATAAGATATTGGACAAGTAACTTAGAACCATTTTCGTGCAGCATAGTAGACAACTATAGCTATTATTGAACAAGACACAAGTAGGATTACTACAAATGCGGTCAAGCGGGCGTCAAAGGTAGTGGATGTAGTTGTCCCGTTTGTTGTTGTAGTTGTAGTAGTCGTGGTAGTTGTTGTTGTAGTAACAATGTCTCCAGCTGTGAATGTCGAATCGGAATGATCTAAGGAGAAGTAAATACCGTCAGTGACTTTTACTTCTACGAGATATGTATCAAGTTTGTCTAATGCTGAACAGTTCCATTCGAACCATGTTGTGGTTATTGAGGATGCAAGAATTTCAAAGTTATTCCCATTATCTGAAGAAATGAGAACATCAAACTGATGCAAGTCTTCTTCATTTATGTCAGATACACTCCAGGTGATGTTGTTTGTCCCAGTCCATATTTCATTCCCATTTGGAGATATCACAGTAACAGTGGGAACGAAGAAGTTACCAATGTATACATTCTCCAATGTTTGGATGAATACAGACCCATTAGTTAACCAAACTGTAGCATTGATAATACATGTAGCGTTATTTCCAAGAAACCTAGTATCGATTTCAGTTGTATTTGAATAAAGTTCCTGAAACAAAGTAGCAGGAATTGCTGGGGCAATGACCTCAAGACGTGATCTATCCGATAGGGATTCATTCCATGTAGCGGTTATTACAACATGATCCCCTGCAATTAATGAATCTGAAGTGACTGGTCTTTCTGTTGAATCTGATAATGTGTGATATGTTAGATTTAGATTTGGAATGGCAGCTAGTGATACGGATTCTATTGGACTAGCACTGGATTCTGTATTCTGGATTGGATTCATAGGTACGGATACTGGCAATATTAGAGATATCATAAGAGCTAGAATCACTGCGAATTGTAGACATCTATGCGAATTTGTTAGACTACTCATCAGTCATCATCACCTTCAGGGAATGGTTGTTCTCTCCAAACTTTGAGAGCTTCATACCACAATATTGCACAAGATAATATCAGGAGGGCAAGGAGTATAGCTGAATACCAATCTACAAACCAAAATGCAAGTGTTGCTAGAGCTGCGGTTATTGAGGTAAAGAATGTGGCATAGAACAAGAATCTCGGCACCATGAGACGACCTTTACCCATGAATTGATTCAAGATTCCAATCCGTACATCACGTGTCACACTATATTGTCCATGAACATCCTTCTCAACAAGACCATACTGTCGTAATCTTTCCAGATGGTGCATTGAAAGAGAGGGACTGGATAATTTAGCACCACGTTGAATTTCTCTTGCTGTTAGTGGTTCAGTGTGACGTAACATATACCAATACACACTGAGAGTCTTTCCCTTGATTAGTTGAGCCAATTCTTCATCTGTAGGCCTATCTTTAGTCAAGACTCCAACACAACCCAATATTGTAACTTCTCGTAACTATGATGGACACTTAAAGACTGCTAATTGAGTTCTCGGTAAGAGTCCGGCAAGGCAAGGCTAAAAAGGGGTTATAGTCCGCCATGGGTCACGCCTGAATGCAATGTTCGGTATTACCTCTAACTAACTCAGGAATTGAGTTGGTTCTCACAAATGCGGATCCGGAGAGAGCATAGATGTCGACAGTCAGGAAACCCATCACACCAAGGCCCCCAAGAAGACGAGAGAAGGTCTTAGTAATTCTTCAAGAACAATGCAAACAATGCGGTCTCTGTATTGAATTCTGCCCGAAGAATGTACTTTGTTATACAGATATTTACAATCGAAAGGGGTACCATCCAATCACAGCCTGTGACATTGATGCCTGTGTGAATTGTGAGTTCTGTGAACGTATTTGCCCCGACATGGCAATCTTTCTTGCTCCTAAAGAAGAGGCTGAGAAAGCATACAAAGCTGGAGCCGTACAAGAAGGTACTGTGATTCCTGAGTTCGAAGTTGAAAAGGAGGAGTCTGAATAATGCCAGAACGCGTCATGTTCACAATGGGCGATATTGCCTGTGCCGAAGGTGCACTCAGTGCAGGTTGCCGTTATTTTGGAGGGTATCCAATCACTCCTGCAACAGAGATTGCTGAATGGATGTCAATAAGGATGCCCAAAGTCGGAGGCGCTTATGTTCAGTACGAGGATGAGATAGCAGCCATTACAAGCGTTATCGGAGCCTCATGGACAGGAGCAAAATCAATGACCGCCACATCTGGTCCTGGAGTTAGCTTGATGTTGGAGGCAGTTGGACTTGCTGTGATGACTGAAACCCCATTGGTCTTGGTCAATATCATGCGTGGAGGTCCAAGTACTGGTCAGCCAACACGAGGTCAACAGGGAGACATTATGCAGGCAAAATGGGGTAGTCATGGTGACTATCAAATAATCGCATTAACCCCTGCCTCTGTTCAGGAAATGTTCGATCAGACTGTTCAAGCTTTCAATTTGGCAGAAAAATACAGGACTCCAGTTTTCATTCTAGCAGATGAAACTGTAGGACATATGAGAGAAAAACTTGTTATCCCTGATGAGAAAGACTTGAAGTTGGAATATAGAAAAACTCCAACCGTAGATCCAAAGGATTATCTTCCATTCAAAGCGGATGACGATCTTGTTCCACCAATGGCCTTGTTTGGTTCAAAATACCAATTCTATGCCACTGGCCTGACTCATGATGAGCGTGGATATCCCAGCGACAAAGAGGATATTCAGATTGAACTCGTTACTCGCTTGCAGAACAAGATTCTCCATAATGCTGACAAGATCATTGATGTCGAGCGAGTGGAACTTGACGACGCAAAGATTGGAGTAATTGCCTACGGCACTCCATCAAGAAGTGCAAAGAAAGCCATCAAGGACGCTCGTGAAGAAGGCATCAAAGCTGGACTTCTTCGGCTTAAGACGGTGTGGCCATTCCCAGAGGAACAAGTAGCACAACTCGCATCCGAAGTAGACCACATCATTGTTACAGAACAAAATCTCGGTCAGGTCTACTACATGGTCAAAGCTGCTGCTGCACCAACGCCTGTTCATCTCATGTCAAAGCCAGCAGGAATGCCTCAACTACCGCATGAAATTCTAGACAAGCTAAGAGAAATCAATTCAATCTAGAATTAGTGACAAAGATTAAGGCTAACATTCTCGTAAGTGTTTTCATGAGAATCCTGCTAACTTGTTTAAGGGTCAGTCACAAAAACGAGTACTAGCGGTATCAACATATTACAAAGAGGAATAGTAACAAAATTAGGTAATCGTAGATTAACAATGTTAAGCAAGCTCCTGAAAAAAAGGACGCCCACATCAACAACCCTTTTATCATCTTTAGTTAGAGCCCGTGACAGGGAGAACCTCCTATGACTGAATCAGCACCTGTCTTGAAACATCCTATGTTGAAGTACATCAGAGAAGATCGTCAGCCATGGATTTACTGTTCCGGTTGCTCTATTGGAATAGTCACTGGAATGATTGCACGTGCGATTGAAAACCTTGGCATAGACTTCAACAAGACTGTTGTTGTATCAGGAATTGGATGCACCGGTCGAACATCTGGTTACTTCAAGACTGGAACCTATCACACAACCCATGGTCGAGCAATTGCTTTTGCTGAGGGTGTGAAGATAGCAAATCCAGAACTTGAGGTCATTGTTGTCAGTGGAGATGGAGACCTTGCTGCTATAGGAGGCAACCACCTCATTCATGCTTGTCGAAGAAACATCGACATGACAGTCATTTGTATTAACAACTTCATGTACGGAATGACCGGCGGACAATTCGGTCCAACCACAGAACATGAACGTTACTCGCAAACCAGTCCACGCCCACATGGAAATCTTGAGCACCCATTCAACCTTGTAAAACTTGCAGCCTCTTCAGGTGCTACCTTTGTTTCTAGATGGACAGCTGTACAAGTACGTAGAGCAACCAAATCTATTGAGAAGGGAATCAAGAAAGAAGGCTTTTCCTTTGTGGAGATTATTGGTGCATGTCCCACAGCCTACGGCCGAATGAATCGATTAGGGGACGGGGTTACAATGCACAAGCATTTGCTCGAAGTAGCAGAGATTCAAAACGGACTTCCACCACACGAGGCAGAACTCGACTATGCAAACAAGATCATCTGTGGAGAGTTTGTGGATATCGAGAAACCAGAGTATACTGCGGTCCTTGCAGAGATGCAACGTAAAGCCAAAGGTGAATAGAATGGGTAGATACGAGGTTAGAATTGGCGGATTTGGTGGTCAAGGCGTCGTTACTATGGCAGTGGTTGCTGGAGAAACCGCATCACTTTACGATAAGAAATTCGTCGTACAGACTCAATCTTACGGTCCAGAGGCGCGAGGTGGAGCGAGTAAGAGCGAACTTGTAATCTCTGATGAAGAGGTAGATTTTCCCAAAGTTCAGGCACCTGATGTTTTTGTTGTGCTGAGCAGAGCTGCATACTTAGAATATGTTGCCGGCCTAAAGGATGATGGGATTCTGATCGTCGATGAAGATCTTGTACAGATTGAGAGCGATGTTCCAAAAACAATGAAGGTATACAAGATTCCAGCAACAAGAATAGCAGACAGGGAAGTTGGAAGCAAACAAGCAACTAATGTTGTGATGCTTGGAGCTTTTGCCGTGATCACAAAAATCTTGTCAATCGAAGGCCTGAAAGCACGAATCGAAGAAAAATGGCCTGGATTTGTAAAGACAAACATGCTTGCACTTGAGTTGGGTATGAAAGCTGGTGAAGAAGCATTAGCAAAGACCGCATAGAGCCATTTTCATCAACCTTAAGTGATAGAGCATTTTAGATTCAAATATGAATTCAGAAAGACCTCTAGATGATTGGCTATTTCTTATTGGAGATTGGAAAGGCCGTTCTGAGGATGAGTTTGGCGGCAAAGGTGTAATTGAAACATCAGGCGTTTTTACCCTTGAACTAAGTGACGGCTTTATCTATGGAAAACAAGAATCAGTACGAAATGGTACTATTGAGAATCAGAGTATCAGTATGATGTTCTATGATAAGAGAAACAAGAAGTTCATTCGAAAGACCTTCTTCAACTATGGATTTGTTAATAATGAGGTCGAGTATGAGAGGTCTGAAACAGAAATACGCTTTGAAGTTATCTTAGAACCAACACCACAAGCATTCGATAAGATGAAGTGGAGATCCTACATCCGTAAGGTTTCAGATGATGAGATACGTATGGGCTTGGAAGTTGCAAAACCCGGGGAAGACTTCACATCTTATGGTGAAAATGTACTGGTTAGAGTTTAGTGAACAACTCATAACAGGATGAACATTAGGACTTCCCATTTAGCGCAATAACCGCAGCTCCTAATGCTCCTGTGAGCTGAGGTTCTTCAGGAATCCATAGATTTGTTCCTAAATGCTTTGAAAGGTAATGACGAAATGCAGGGTTCAATGCAACCCCTCCAGTTACACAGACAGGAGGTACTACCTTTACTCGTTTTGCCAATGCAACAATCTTTGTGGACATTGATTCATGGATACCTGCAGCTATATCATCTGGCTTCGCTCCAGCTCCAATATGACCGATAACTTCACTTTCAGCAAAGACTGTACATGTACTGCTAATCGAAGAGGGAGAATCTGATTGAAGAGCAAGAGGCCCCAACTCATCTATTGTTATACCCAGTACCCTTGCCATTACTTCTAGAAATCTTCCAGTTCCTGCTGAACACTTATCGTTCAATTCAAAATCGTCGGGTCGTCCTTTTTTGCCTATTCGAATTACCTTAGAGTCCTGTCCACCAACATCGATTAGAAGACGAATTTCAGGATTTAGAGAGTGAACACCGCGCGAGTGACAAGTTATCTCGGTCACGGATTTCTCAGCGTTCTCTACACGAGCTCGTCCATATCCCGTGCTGATTATCGTAATATTATCAAGTTGGAGACCAGATTGTGATTCAAGTTCTTCCAGAATTTTATCGATTGCCTGAGAGGCGGCTGCTCCTGTGAGCATGATGTGTTTTGCACACACCTTCATATCACTGTCAATAAGAAGGCCCTTTGCAGTTGTTGAACCAATATCAATACCAATTCCAAATTTGCTCACAATAAGAACCTCACATGAACATCTCTAGCAAAGCATCCACTCGTGTTTGAATTTGTGCCTCGTTATATACTCTAGAGTCGACCATATCCCCTTCAATCACAACACCTGGAACACCAGTACGTTCGGTTACTATCTCCTTGGAAACAAGTTGCCCGAGAGAATAGCGTTTGCATGACCGAACAGAGAACATGACAAAACCGTCAAGGTTGTAGTCTTTGATCATGTTGCACATTTTGTCTATCTTGGCATCCAGTCCCTTATTGAGATACACATTGGAATACATTGTTGCTACACTATCAAATAGATCATCACCCTCAATCTGTCCAGACCAAGCATGAGTATAGGTATCAGCAGGAAAGACAACGCCTCGTTTTGCTAGCCCGTTAAAGAATTTGAAAATTGAATGCCAAGGTGGTATGTTATCCCAAAGAAGACGGATCTTCTCTTCACGGATTGCACCAAGACCTTCTTTTACCCGCATCTCAACCTCATCCCAGAGACCCTGATAGAAGTCAATGATTAATTCTGTACCTCTCATTGAAACAACTGGACCCATTGCCAAGAATCTATCAGCACAATTTAGAGGTGATGGACTTGTCTTGCATGCTACTAGTGACTTGGTCCACAAACCAAGTGCTTTGCTTGATAAATCTGCAACTTCTTGCATCCTCTCCTCTGTTAGAGTCTTATTGAAAGTGGTTCCAAGAAATTCCACTAATCGATCCACACCTCTAAGTACATACTCTTTGTGATGGTCAGGTTGTTTATCTTCTATGGGAGGTGTATCAAGTAGGAATACAGGGGCGCCTGTCTGTTCTGAAATAGCATCGTACCACCTGAGAACAGTACCACAGATATTATTCCCAGCTAGAAGTGCCTGAGGTTTAGGGAGGCCTTCCATTGGACTACTATCAGGATTCTCAACAGAACCAATACTTACACGTGCATAAGAGCAGAGTTCTTGGGAATACCCAATATCTTCAGCATACCCACAGACTTCAGGTCCTACTTTTTGAGACCCAACGATTGCTCCATATTGCTCAGGGTAACTTACACCAAGATCCATCGCAACAGGAATCTCTACAGGAAATCCAGATGTGACCCATGTGAGCCGATTTTCTTCACTAGCTTGGTGTCCCATCAACATATTCTGGAACATTATCTGCTGCAGTAGTTTGTTAGATTCAAGCTGACGGTAGACTTTTTCTTCCTTTTTCTCTTCTGTCAATATGTTCACCTCACATGTTACCAAGCGATTCTAGAAACGTCTGGATTTTGACCTCAATACGAGCTCTATCTGAGAGTTCGGGGTCTAGTGGAATTCGCACTGTTCGGATCTCAGCTTTTGATGCAGCCTTCTCAATTGATGGAGCTTCGAACTGGTCAGGATCACAAAATGATTGTTCACAGATTATCAGACCATCAATCTGTAGTGATTCAACTAAATTCTTGAGAAAGTCCATTCGTTGGTGTAATCCCTCTTGGGTTGGTTCACCAGGTGCAGCAAGAATTGATTTTGCCATTTCTTCAAAGGGATCCCCATTCTTGTCAAGGGGAGGTGTAAATACACTCTTGAATCCAAAGGAAAGAAGATCCAGAACTAGTATAGAATCGTCAATACCGTCAATGCCATTGATGATTGTGGCAATCGCCTGAGGTTCAACCATTCCACCAACAACAAGAATTCTTGAGCCAGTAGGAGGCTTGAACGGTTCCACCTTTGAAAGATCTTTAGTCTGAAGGCCTGATAGGATAGAATCAATGATACCTAAGAGCCCTTTCGATTCCATCTTCTCTTTTACTGATACTGATATATTGTGAATGTCAGACGCTACTGAAGCGATAGGAGTGGACAAGAACGAGCGAACAAGTCGAGCCAGTTCAGCATAAGGCAGTACATCAGGGTCGACCAATCTTGCAGCATAGAGAAACTGAGTGTCAAGACGAAAGTCCCGAACCAGAGATACTGCACGTTCATAGTTGTCTGTTGAGAATGGATGACTCAGAGTTGATTCAATAGTTTTACTCAAAATCTCAAGTTCCTTTTTCAAGTATGTTTCTGCGGAATCATCATTCGCATACCTAGTAACAGGATAGGTCAAACGATAGGTGCGATCATTGGAAAACCTGATCTTCCAGATATCTGTTAGATTCTGGAGAGAGTCGCATGTATTTCCTGGAAATAGTAGACCAGTAATTGCAGGTAGTTGTTCGTTGACTCTCTGATTGTATAGATTTCTAATGTACGAGCAGGCAAAAGTTTGCAGGCTTTCTTCAAATCCACTACCTATTCCAGGCATTGCTCTCATCAGAGATGGTGTAAGACCATGGGCAAGAAATAGCTCCAGAGGAGTATGGGGATAGATGTATCCAATGATTTCCTCACCTGCTTTCACAAGCTCTTTCAAACCTGAATCAGATTGTTCCAGTACTCCTTCGTAGCTCATTGTTCTCCACCTAGTAACGAATATCTAACGACATCCATCTTAAGACTATATCTTACAATTGTGAGTGAACTGTAAGAGATTCCTGTGTTTCACCTTTCTCACGACTGCCGTCACCAGCTTGTCCCTGACCGAAGTCAGTAACCTTGTCGCGAGCTTTGCCCCTCTTCACTGGAACATCGTTCCTTCGATGGGACTCGGCTTCTGTCCGCTGCGTTCCTTCACACACACCAGTAGGCGTGATAGCAGACGGTGTTTCCACGGCATTTACCATGGCAGGGTCTTTACTCCTCGCAAACGACTCAAGAGTCGTCTGGTCATAGGGGTCGGCCACGGACTCCCCTTTCGAGGCTGGTGTCCTCTGGGGGAGTGCGGACTTCCTATCAGAAGAACGAGTCTTCCTCCTGGCTTTCAGTATGGCTCTATCTCTAGGAGTGAGCCACATCCCTAGTCCGTTCTCATTTCTCAGTGAGGGAATGAGCATAATAAGACGCTTCCCGATGTTTAGGGCGCCATTGAGGTCGGCGTTTGTCTTTAGTCCACAGGTGGTACAGATGAAGAGGTTCTGTCGGGGTCTCTGTCCCTTGTGTCCACACTTGTGACACATGATAGAGGTCCATTGTTCAGGAACTGCAAGATACCGTTTTGTATCAAATCCAAGGGATGCAAGTTTGTGACCTAGCATCTCGCGAACCCTAGCAAAAGCCCAGCGGTGTATCATCCCTCTGAACCTTCGTCCTCTGTAATTACCTCTACGAGCCGCGTTCCGGATACCCTTTAGTTTCCCAATTGAAACATAGAGATCATAGTTCTCGGTCATCTTACTGATGTAGTCAGAGATATCTCTGACCAGTTTCTTGTCGTACTCTTTACTGACACGCTCTCTTTTTCCGCTCAGACTCCTGAGCTTGGCAGTCACTCTATCAGGATTTTCATCATTGAAAATGAGTTGTTCCTTCTCTTGTTGCAGGGAAGCAACCCTCTCATCAAGTGCCTTCATTTGCTGAAGCTTGTCTGGTTGCTTCCAATAGCGAATCTGTTTGTAGCCCTTCCTTGTGAGAAGGACTGAACATGCGGCCTTGTTTATTCCAAGATCGATAGATAGTACAGCAGGGGGTTTTCCAGTGGAGTCAATCCTCTCAACAGCGAGAGTCACCGTAAAGATAGCCCACCATTTCCGGTGAGAATCCTTGAGAATACGAACTGTCTTGACTTCTCCCTCTTTCATCCGATTGAGATGGAATGAGGAGATGGAAAGGGGAATCATGAGCTTGTCATGTCGTACTCGACCTGTACTGACTGAATCAATAGAGTCTCTAAGTTTCAACCAGTGGCGAATCTCAAGCTTGGGAGTATATACCAGCTTGAAGCGAGGAGTAAATGCAAAGCGTGGAATCTTCCTTGTTGAATATCCCTTAGTACGGAGTGGTTTTGCACCACCACGTTCAAGATAGCTCTGCCACATAGATATAGCTGTATCTCTACACTCTTGAAACTCATTTACAGAGATGTATGGAAACCTAACTTTGAAGTCGTGAAGTACTTGACTTCTATTAGCTTTACCTTTGGATGCTGTTAGAGTAAGTTCATCCAGCTTTGAGGCATCAATTCTTGTACGTTTACTACCTGTCAGTATGTCGTCTTCATATCGTTCAATCACTCCAAGATACGCCTTGATGACCCTACTATCTCTTCCAGTAATCCGGTTGAGGCGAGTTGTCTGTCTATCAGTCATTGAAGTCCACCTAATCGGGACCTTCACGCTGATTATTGTACCCTTGGAGCGACCCATATTTTTCACCTGAGTGGTTATAAACTTCTGACCTATCTCTTTCGAGTTCACTCCCCTTCTTGTTACAAAGAGAGGTTATGAACTCCTACTCTTTTCTATATCATTGGCGGTTATAAACTTATTAAGGCGTTTTTAAAATAAAGGATAATGGGAATCTTTTTTGTAAATTAAAGGCCTTATAATGCTTAATTATTTTACCAATAAAAACGGCCTATTTATAAGTTAATTATCTGGAATATTACTGACTTCTAATGGGTCGCAAACCTCGCGAGATGAATCCTAGTGCAATTCTAACCACTTCTATCTACACAGGATTATCAGCGCTGGTTCGACTTGCAAGAAAGCGAGTTGACAAGAAGACTCGAAAATATTTTGAGAGCATTCTAAATCAATGGAGTGAAGCAAAGGAAGAATACAGGAATAATCGGAAGAGTACAGGAAAATCACGACTTGATTTTTCACCTATTAAAAATACAGAAGCGAACCTAAGACGTTTTTTCCTCAAGATCCTCTGGCATAGTACGCGACGTTTTGGAAATAAGGAGTTCAAACGAGTCTATAGCTGGGAAGAAGGTACAGTCGGTCCTCTTAATGCATTGCTCAATTATCTTGGTGCTCGACTGAGAGACCTCGCAATGACCAGATTTCCCTTTCCTGAGCCAGAGAAATTCCAAGTAAGAAAATATTCAGACGGGACCAAGGTAACTGTCCAAAAGAAGTATGTGTCCAAGTATTTGCAAGATGGTGCTGAAAGCACATACTGGAAAGCAGGATACAAAGGAAACAGGAAATATCCTACAGTGTTGCTTGCCCATCCTACTCTTCCAGGACTTGACTTTGTTGATATGATCCGTGCTCATGGTGTGGAACTGGTCCGCCAGTGCTTCATTCACAATGTTCCACGATCTGATGCTCATAGATACATCCGATTATTAATCCATAGACTCACCCCATTCTTGGATAATATCTATACTGAGGGCAAGAGTGGTCGAAATTACTTCGAGCCAGATGCTGATAAGGAACTAAGAATACTGGTCCAAGAGATTCGCAGATTATACAGTGGACGTGTAGGAAAAAGGGAATCCATTACAAGAGAGTTGAATCTGGACATTCCAAAACCTACTGTGAACATCTTATGGGAAAAAGTTGGAGAGTTGATAGATCAAGCTCAGGACAAAGAAGAAAGGAAGAAACTCTCGAAGATTTTGGATCACATAGACCAAGGACTAATTGTTAACAGGGATGTTGAAAAGCTCTTTGAACAAGTTCTTGCCCTCACTCAAAAAGAGGGGAATGACTGGCATCGAATTCTTCTATCAGACTTTCACCATCCTAAGTCGTTAAGGTCCGTTATCTTTGCAGGGGATAGAATGCTTGACACACCTTCATCAGTTCTGATTGTTGGTGAGCTTCCAGTGACCCGATTTGGAGGGAGAGGACGAATAGATCTAACAGTGTTCATCAGACGGAATATCAAAGGACGTGTGTTGTGGACACCAATAATGATTATTGAGGTCAAGTCAAAGACCTCTTTTGACTTCAATCTCTACGCTATCCAGACAGGTAAGAAGAAAGAATTACCTCCAGCACTCTATTCATGGAAACGGACCTTGACCCAAGAAGAGTGGGATAGGATTATCGAATCTAATCCTGATGACCCTGTCTTGAAACAACTCAATGCATATGAAAAGGCATTACTCGAAGAGAGTAAGAGAATGATTCCAGCTGGTGAGAAACTACCGAAAAAACTCTGGAAAGGGGTCATAGTACTAGACACAGACCAGGATTACTCTGAGGTCTTCAAGGCTTTCCACGTTCTTCTTGATAAACTGACAACTGATATTCTCACTCAAGAGTATGATTCAAGCGAATCCAGAACACTATATATTGAATCTGATGATGAGCAAAAAGTAGCTCCACGAGTTGCACTTATGCTCCTCAAGGGAGATATCTTGAGTACATTCATCGAGGAACAATCTTCTGCTGTGTCACTATCTATTGAAAATCCTTTCAAGGAGCGAATTTCCGATGACAGGTTATTGACCCAGTATATATCAATCCCATCATCAACTTCCTTTGGGAATGCAGCAGCATGGATCTCTCGGAATTGGCATTTATTGAATCATATCGAGGAGGTCTCTCAACCCCTAGGAAGTAACCTACAAGTCTATTGGTTAGACCTTTTGGGGGACTATCCAACCGATCAACTAGTAAAGAGAAGATTCGGTCTTGATATATTATTGAAAAAGAAACAGATTACAAGAAAGAGGTTCGAAGCACTCACTACTATCCTAGAGAATATCACCTTTCTCAATATAAGAAACGACATTGACTCGTTTCTTCTTGGTAGCAACACCAATTTAGAAGGAAGCATGAAGGAGCTTCTCAGTAACGAAACTCCCACAGATGAAAGAGTCATAATAATTGATGGCTGGGATCAACTGAAGGAAATGGTGTCCAAAAGAGAAATGGATGTTCTGAGAAACATTGAGGACCAACTTCTAGACATTATTCCTACAAAAAATGTGAACGTCATCTGGATTGACAATGGAGTTCCTCATACTAGGATGAACAAGCACTATCAGAGGACATGTATCAAACCCCTTCGACATGACTCACTCCGACGGTTTCACATCGATGAAATCATCTATAATGTTCCAACTGCGCCACGAGTGTTTGGTTGGCAAACTCCTAGAAGAGAGAATACGAGATTCATCATACAAGATACTCCTACGCAAGTACATCCTTGGATAAAACCCATACGAGTTCCGCACTTGAAGGGGTGGGCTCGTAAGTTCAGAGGTCTCTCTAAGAGAGATGGAACAGTCAAAGAAAAAGACGTCTACGGGACTGGTTTAGATGGAAAGCCAATGTATGGTCGTTCTGTGACCCTAAATAGTGTTTCTTCATCAATTGCACCTCTCACACCAGAAACTGTGAAGCAGTTGCAGAAGATTGGGATGACCCTCGTTCCAAGTCTTTCAAGACGTGAGAAGTCATTAGATGAGGTCCCCTCCGATGATCATTGGCTAAGAGTTTCGTTGCCCATCAAAAACAGTGACTCTCCTTCACTAACTGATCGGATGACCTTCGACCCTAATAGAGCAACTCCCCAACCAACAAAGGGTAAGAAACGATATGTTGAGTTCTCAAAGATCAAAAGAGGATGGTATTATGACAGGGTACCTATTGATTCTAATGACTATGAGTATTCTCTCGGAGCTTCTCGAAGGTCACCAATGTATCAAAGGACTGGACTGGATGAGGTAGACTCCTTATCGATGCGAAAGAGAGAGATTAGGCGAGTTAGGAGTACAGCAAAGTTCCTAATGAAACAGCTTTCCAAGAATAGTCGCCTCTTCTCATGTTGTCGTGATATTGTCATAGTGTGTGGAAACGTTTCCCTAGAATCGAATGATAATGAGATATTACATACTGCTCTTCAGGAAATACGGAACATTATACTTCGTGATGCAAAGAGAACTCAGATCTGGAACCAAGTTGAAAGTACCAGAAAAACACTTGGTGATATTCTAACAACCGACAACAGGGCAGTACTGCAGATGGTACAAGAGATCTGTTCTGATATCCTCTCACTCTATGGGAACAACTTGTTCCTTGCTCTTCTTACCGTCATCAAAATCCACTCGCTCAAACCCTCTGAAAACCTTGTCACAATTCTCTGGGCGTCGATGGTGGAGTGGCAACTATACCAACTGGGATTTCGGTCTATGGATCAATCTGAAGAAATTGCACATTCACAGTATGACTTCCAATTCATTTACTCGAAGCTGAAGTCCCGTGCAGTGCATCTGAAAGACACCCTACCACCTCAAACATCAACCGAGGATGCAGTCTATGGGCAATTGGTCTGGATCGAGAAAGAAGGAATGCAGGATGTATGGTTTATACTTCCTGATGGGGAACAGCCCCTCCTTGGTCTTGTATCAAATATTAGAGGTTCTGGTCTGAAACTTGGTTGGCAACAATGCATAACTGATCCATCAGCTCTGATAACTTCAGTTAGGACTATGACCAATACTCCTGTCAGAAGTCGGATAGCCCTTACCAGCATCAGAGAAACCCGAATCCTCTGGTTCATAAACGAAATCGAGGGAGAAGATCAATGGACTACACCAGTGGTTCTTGAATATGCCACCAGCAAAGAGGATGGGAGATTGTTCCGATGGTTCAAAATTTCACCTGTTCATGAGAGTATGGTATTAGAACTGGAGAAGAGTAGACCCAGACAGATTCCTAATGTTGATGTAAGAGTAGACTCTTTGCTCAATGGAGCTTTCAGAGGCTCACAACAAGTAGAGGATGTAAAAGTCCTAGTAAATGTAGATATTAAATCTGAGTGCTATCGAGTGAAGTTCAGCTCAGGTCATTCTTATGAGATAACGGATACGTATGAACTCATTTCTCTGTTGAAGTATCCATACCTAAAGGGGGCACCTCATAGAACAGAGGATGGTAGACTGCTTTTCTGGGATTACAAGGATGACATCGAGTATTCTACTATTGTCGACAGACGAGAAGAAAAGGGGCATGTCATATACCTATCATTTCTCAAACCGTTTGTCCATCGCATGGACCTCCTTTCTCTGAGTGACCTGCTTCCCAAGACCTGTGGAGACCTTCTCGATACAAAAGATGGAGGAACAATCACTCTTGTAGCAGAGGTAGATGAATTTCGCCGAAATAGGGGAGAATTTAGCTTCATCAAGGTCAAACTCAGAGGAATACCTAAGAAATCACAGTTGAAGAATCTAGAAGATGAGTGGATGAATCCCTATGAGTTGTCACTCCTAATTGAATCCGAAGCACTAGTTGATATTAGTGTAAGAAAAGAATTTGTACTTGATGTCGATGCAAGTCAACTAAGAGGTATACGACTACCATCAGGACTTACAGAGAACTCACAACTAGTCCAATCCATTGTTAATGATGAGGAAGAGAAGTATGAGGAGGGGTTGGAAGAGGAGCAAGAGTACTTGGAACCAGATGTGGAATTTTTTGAACAAGAGTATGAAGAGGGGTTGGAGAAAGAAGAGGAGTATGTCGAACCTGACTTCGAAGAAGGTTTGGAAGAGGAGTAAGAATATCTTGGACAATCTTCAGACTTATCACATAACTTTTATTCAGGCATGTTCATACTCAAAAGGGGATTCGCTTGTTTGAAGAAATTTACTGAGGGGAACCGGCAACTTGTCAAAAGAGTATATAGTTGAAACGAAAGACCTGTCAAAGTCATTTGGAAACATCAAAGCACTTGATTTGGTTAATTTGGCAATAAGGAAAGGTAGTAGGTATGGTTTCTTGGGTCCAAACGCAGCTGGAAAGACAACAACAGTTCGAATCTTGAGTGGTCTTCTTGAATGCACCAGTGGAGATGCTAAAGTATGTGGATATGATATTCATTCTGAAAAGAAGATGATCAAGCGTAATACGGGTCTTCTTCCTGAAACAGCGGGCCTCTACTCAAAGCTATCAGCAGTTGAGTTTCTTGAGTTCATAAGTGCGTTATACAGAATGCCGTCAGATGAAGCGCATTCAAGGATAAACAAACTCCTCTCAATACTGGGCTTAGAAAGCAGGCAGAACGATGCAATAGAAACGTTCAGCTCGGGGATGAAGCAGAAGGTGCTCATAGCTTCAACTCTCATTCACGAACCGCAACTTGTCTTTCTTGATGAACCTACGGCGCATCTAGATCCTGCAATGAGTGTACTAGTAAAGGACCTCATACTTGCTCTCTCGAAACAAACTAATACCTCATTCTTCATCTGTACACATCAAACGTCCTTTGCGAATGATGTCTGTGATGTCATTGGGATCCTAGATGATGGCAAGCTCTTGATTGAGGGTCCTACACAGGAAATCATCAGGAGCGTCGATGCGGATAGCTTGGAAGACGCATATGTAAAGTTGGTTGGAGGAAAGGTAGACAAAGAGCATTTGCTCGATTGGAGGGGCCAGCAGGAGTGAGCCAGTGGAAAGCAATTGCCACCGCTGATTTCTACGCAAGTACATCAAGGTTCAGAGGACGAAGAAGGAAGTCCTTCCTTCTATTCCTCATTATAGTACTAATCTGGGCTTTTCTTATTGCACCTTTATTCTTCAGATTAATCCTTGAGATGTATCCGGATATTGAATCTCTGCTACAAGTCTATTCCATAGGACTGCTCAGATTGATTATGTTTTTCATCTGGATCCTGATATTGATGTACCCGGCAGGCTCTGCACTTCAGGAATACAAGTTTCGTGATTGGGAACTCATCCTTAGTTGTGATGTGGATACAAAACAAATACTAATAGGCAAGTTCATGGGAAGACTGCCTAAGTTTAGTCTTCTGAGTATCGCCCTATCTGCGCTGCTGGTTTCCATCTATGATTCAGTATTTCACATCTCGGTATTTGGTCAAATATTGATTTATGCCGAGGTCATGGGTTTCCTGTACATTACTCTCGGGATATCACTCATTATCTGGTCAGGAATCCAAGCAAGGCTCAACCAATCGCCAAGAGGTGACTTCCTAGCTAGGATCATATCTGGACTGATGATACTCATAGTACTTATTCCCACGTTTCTCCTACAGCTGTTCTCAGAGCAATTTACAGCATTTATGGAAAACGTGCCTCTGCAGGTGCTTCCTTCGACATGGTCCAGTGATCTTACAGCTTGGATCATTCTCCTTTATGGTACAGAACAAATGCCCATTTCTTTGCTCCTACTCCATCCCGAGATTCTAGTGGCTCTATTGGGATGCTATGCCTTTGTTTTCCTGCTTCTCGGCTTCCTATCTGCAGACAGAGTATTCACCATTGCATTAGGCGCTAGGCTAGAAAGTCATAAGACAATGGGCAAGGAGAATTTCTTCCTGAGATTCGTTAGAAGGATTTGGCCTGGCTATTGGGGATCGTTGGTTGCAACGAGTTTCAAACACATCTATAGAAAGCCAGAGAACACTGGGAAGATAGTGTATGCAGGTGCCGCATCCATTCTGCCCGCAATAATCCCAATTCTCGTTAGTATAGCTCCTACAAAGCCACCACCTAACTTTGTCATATTAATCAGCTTCCTGGTGATGCTTATGGTTTTCCCGCTAGTAGGCGCGACAATGTTTGGAGGAATTGGTTTCTTTGAGAACAAGTACCAGCTTTGGGTGATCCAAGACGCTCCAGATGGAGTTAAATTATTCACAATAGGTCGCCTTGCTGCTTATGCTGTATCGGCGGGTTTTCTAGCGGCAGTACCCGCAGTTGGGATTGGTATCTTTTACTTATCTCAACCCTTAGTTGTAGTCATCCTTTATGGCTGTGCATTTGCGCTAACAATGGCCGGGACTCTTCAAGGGATGGGCATCGCATCCATCAATCCCGCATATGAAGATGAGATATCGCCTCCATTGAACATCTTGGTCACATCAGTTACTGCATGGGGGCTACCACTTGTATTGCTTTTCGTGGTTGTTCCGTCTATCTCTCCAATCAACAACACTTATTTCTCCGGCGCTATTCCTTTGCTCTTAAGCCTGGTACTTTCGATCATTCTTCCAATGATGCTGATAGGTTTGGTTTTGTTCTATATAGGCATGAAGAACCTGATGAGAACGAGTAAGTAAGGATGGAACGAGGTTAGCTCCGAATACCAAGCGGCTTGCAGAATCTAAGGGATTATTGCTCGAATTAGAAGCAGTCCTGCCAAAAGGATGGAGCAACGTGGCGTGTGGAATCTCTTAAACAAGAGTATGAAGAGGGGCTGGAGGAAGAAGAGGAGTATGTTGAACCTGACTTCGAAGAAGGTATGGAGGAAGAGTGGGAGTATACCGAACTAGACTACGAGGAAGGTTTGGAAGAGGAGTAAGAATACCTTGAACTAGAGTTTATGGGATATGCGAGGGTAGTGTTTTGCACCAGAAAATTCTTTACATACACATGAATCAGGGTTTGATGGAATCTGTGGAATAGGAGTTGCTATAATTGTCCTCTAGACCAATCGTAAGAGATTTGGTTCGTCAGGCTGTAGAGAGTATTGATGGACAAGTCACAGTTAAACAAATCAAAGACTATATTCTCAATGAATATCCTGATATTAGTCCAAACACAGTTTGGGCGAATGTTTGTACTTGTACCGTAAACATGCCATCAAGAATACATCATCAACCAAACCGGAATCCTCGGAAACTGGACACTCGCTATGACCTCTTGTACAGAGTTGGACAGGGTCGATTTGTGCTTTATGATTCTGAAGTCCATGGAATATGGAAAATTATTGAAGATGACCAAGGACGAATCAAAATCGCGCAAGAAGGGGAGTCAGTAGAGAGTGATGAGAATGGAGAGGAGAGCTTTCTATTCTCACTGGAAAAACACTTACGAGCATTCATTCTGTCGAATATTGAAAACCTGAAATTAATTGATTCAAAATTGAAACTCTATGAACCAGAACATCAACTAGAGAGTGAATTTGCAGTCGAGTTTAATTCTGGTAGAAAAGGGTTTATTGATATTTTGGCAATTGATGAAAATGATATACCAGTAGTTATTGAATTGAAGGTCAGCAAAGGCCCTGCAAAATCTTTGACGCAATTATTGGATTATATGACTTGGGTGAAAGACAACTTACCTAATGGTGACAAAGTCATAGGAATTATAATCGCAAGCAAAATCACAGACCGAATTAGCTCCGCAATGTCATGGATTACTAAGAACAGAGTAGTTCTGCTTGAATACGAGCTGGATTTCAAGATTAGACAGGTAGAGATATGAAATGATGAGGTAATTCACAATTCCCTAAGGAGCTCTATGATTCATCTTCTGTTAGATCAAAAGTATACCATTTCTCAAAATCGATGGCTTCGCCTACTACAGCAAGTTTATTCTCAATTTCTCCTTTCTTCCACCCATCCATCTTATTTGTTCCGCTAGATAGTCAAAATCAGTCTGACGAAGGAATTATGTACTACGAATACTATGTTGGGCAGGTATACTTTGAATGAATTTGACCACCAATTTAGCGGTCAGATTATGAGAAGGAGAGAACAAATATGGAAGATCAAATATGGCACAAGTCGAGGTGGCCGCCTGGAGTCAAGAAGACAATTGAGTATCCAGATGAACCCCTCTACGCGTTGCTTGATAATATTGTTGAGAAACATCCAGATTCACCATCGACCTTGTGGTCGGGTGTAACCAGGACTTTTTCAGACGTAAAGGACCATGCAGATAGAATTGCTAATTTCTTGGTAAGCAGGGGAATAAAGAAGGGTGATAGAGTAGGCATATTCTTGCCTAACCTGCCGCATTATCCGCCGATCTTTTTCGGTATACTGAAGACTGGAGCAATTGCAGTAACCTGTAACCCATCATATACTGCTGGAGAATTGAAATTCCAGCTCAAAGATGCAGGTGTCAAGGCTGTATTTTGTATGGATGATAAGAAATTCACACCAATGACCTACAAAGCCATTGAAGGTACTGATGTTGATACAGTTGTTGTTTGTAGTGTCAAGAGTTTCCTACCAGGAATAAAAGCTCTTCTTGGAGGATTGCTAGGAAAGATACCAAAAAGCACACACTATGAAGAAGGTATCACATACCACTATGAAAAGATCATTGCAGAGTTTCCACCTGAAGCACCTACAGTGAAAATAGATCCTAAGAACGATTTAGCTCTAATTCTGTACACGGGTGGTACCACCGGAACACCAAAAGGTGCAATGCTGACTCATAGCAATCTGTATGCAAATGTTGTACAAATTGACGAGTGGATTCAGCTTGTACCTCCAGATGGTGGAGAACCAGAGAAACTGAAGGGTGGAGTAGACATCTATGTTGGAGCCCTACCATGGTATCACAGCTATGGTCTAACTCTAACGATGATAGCTTCATACTTGATAGGAAGTGCAGTAATTTGTATACCCAACCCACGAGCAGGAGATCCACCACTTACAGACCTATTGGCGGATGTCCAGAAGTACAAAGGTACTGTAATGCACTGTGTTCCAGCACTCTATGCAGGAATGGTAAATCATCCTAATGTTGCAGATTACGACCTATCATCCATCAAGGCGTGTGGATCAGGTGCGGCACCACTCCCACCAGAGCTTGCAAAGAACTTCGAGGAAACAACAGGAGCTATTGTATTCGAGGGATATGGACTAACCGAAACATCACCCATGACCCATGCAAATCCGTCATTTACCGACTTGCGTAAATTCGGTGCGATTGGTGTTCCAATTCCAGACACTATGTCAGTCATCGTAGATATGGAAACCGGTAATAAGGTGCTGGCTCAAGGAGAAACTGGAGAGATTGCAGTAAACGGGCCGCAAGTTTTCAAGGGTTACTGGAACAAGGAGAAAGAAACTGCTGATGTTTTCCGAAAGATTGGTGATATAGACTACTTCTTGACAGGTGATATTGGTCACATTGACGAGGATGGCTTCTTTGTCATCTCAGACAGAAAGAAGGACATGGTGAACGTCGGTGGACTCAAGGCTTATCCACGTGAGATAGAAGATACTCTGTATGAACACCCAGCGATATCTATGGCAGCAGCCATTGGAGTACCAAAAGGTGACGATACAGGTAACGAATTCGTCAAGGCTTTCGTAGTACTAAAAGCTGGTCAGACAGCGACTCCTGATGAAATAGTTGAATGGGCAAAAGAAAGGCTTGCAGCCTATAAGAGACCTAGAGAAGTCGATATTGTGGACGAACTCCCTGTAAGTACTGCAGGTAAGGTTCTACGAAGAGAACTTCGCGCAAAGGAACTCGAGAAGAGAGGTCTATCATAGACCAAGTATAGCGGGAGTACAATCTCCCGCCTCATTCTTTTTTTCAATTCATACCAACGAATTTCTGTTTGATTCTACGTGTTTTCCACAAAAACTCAAGAAATATCAGAGAGTTTACTGACTAATGATAGAATAGATTTGCATTAGTATTTACATCAGAGGAGTTTGAACAACATGGATGAGATGTATTGGCAATCAGGGCCTGCGTGGCCTGAACAAGCACGAAAGACTATCGATTATCCAAAGGAACCTTTGTTTGCGATGTTAGATAGGTCTGCAGAGAAGAATGGAGACCTACCCTACACGGTATTCATGGGAAAGTCACAGACCTTTTCAGAAGTTCGAGGGAATGCTGATAGAATTGCGAAATTCTTGGTCAGCAAAGGTATCAAGAAAGGGGATAGAGTGGCAGTATTCCTACCTAACATGCCTCACTTTCCACCCGTATTCTTTGGAGCCCTCAAGACAGGAGCAAAGGTTGTTACATGCAATCCATTGTACAAATCTGGAGAGCTCAACTATCAACTAAAAGATACAGGAGCCAAGGTGGTATTCGTACTCGATCATCCGACTTTTACACCAACTTGTTATGAAGCTATCAAGGGAACAGATGTGCACACAGTAGTTGTATGTAGTGTGAAATCATTCCTCTCGAAAGCTACTGCAATCATTGGGAGCCTTATTGGAAAAGTTCCCAAAAGTCCCTACTATGAAGAAGATAAGACGGTATTCTATGAGCAGATTCTTTCAGACTATGAACCGGTAGCTCCAGAGGTAGATGTAGATCCAATGGATACTGCAGTTCTGATATACACAGGCGGGACGACGGGAACTCCCAAGGGAGCTGAACTAACCCACCATAATCTAACATCCAATATCCTTCAAATTACAGAATGGGTGTACCTTGAAGAAGGGGATTCAGATCGTACTGGTGGAGTTCGACATGGTGAGGAAATCTTTGTCGGAGCAATTCCATGGTATCATAGCTACGGATTAACACTGACTATGTTGTCGTCGACATGGTTTGCTGGCCAACTGGTGTGTATTCCAGACCCGAGGTCAGGTAAACCACCCCTTTCGGATCTTCTGAGTGAATTAGAAAAGACAAAAGGAACTGTGTTCAACTGTGTACCAGCTCTCTACGCTGCAATTGCAAACCATCCAGATGTAGGAAAATATGATCTGTCAGCAGTTAATATCTGCAGCTCAGGAGCAGCACCTTTACCACCCGAAGTGGCCAAAGCATTCGAAGCGGTTACAGGAACCATCCTCTTCGAAGGATATGGCCTCACTGAAACCTCTCCTGTGACGCACATCAATCCAACCAACAGTCGATTCAGAAAATTCGGGTCGATAGGTCTCCCAATATCTGACACTATCTGTAAGATTCTAGATATGGACACTGGTACAAAAGAGATGCGAGTGGGAGAGATAGGAGAGATAGCCATTCACGGACCTCAAGTGATGAAACAATACTATCAGAAACCTGAAGAAACCGATTTTGTAATGAGAGAAATTGATGGAAAACAGTACTTCATAACTGGTGATATCGGTCATATGGATGAACATGGATACACCTTCATCAGTGACAGAAAGAAGCAGATGATTAATGTTGGAGGAATGAAAGCGTACCCCAGGGAAATTGAGGACATTCTATTCACTCATCCAAAGGTGAAGATGGCTGCGGCAATTGGTCTACCTAGAGTAGATGACCCAAGTAATGAGTTTGTCAAGGCGTATATTGTCTTGAAGGAAGGAGAAACTGGCACACCTGAGGAATTCATCGAGTGGGCTCGAGGAAAAATGGCGGGATACAAGAGACCCAAGGAAGTCGAATTCATAGATGAGCTGCCTATGAGCTCGGTGGGGAAGGTCTTGAGAAGAGTACTCATTGAAGCAGAATTGGAGAAAAGAGAAGCAAAATAGAATCGGAGAGATGTTAATGAGAACATGGAAAAGAATCAGTGCGTATCTGGGAATTATTGGTGGAGTCATATTCATCATTGTCACGTTCATCGCAATGTTGACATTCCCGGGAGGATATTCGTTCATAGATTATCCATTCAGTGCGCTTGGATTAACTGTTATCAATAGCACACCATCAATGCTGAATTACTTTCTATTCGTGACTGCATGCACGAGCGCAGCTGTTTGTTTAGTACCATTCTTGCTTGCTATACGTACGGAATTTACAAACACTACTCTGCTAAAGGGTCTAAGTTTGATTGGTACTATTCTAGGATTAGCAGCAGCACCTAATTTGTCAGCACTTGCTCTATTTGCAGGAAACGTGTTTCCTGCGGAGCATGGTCTAACTACACTATCATTCTTCATACTTATCACATTGGGAATTCTGTTCTACTCTGTTGCTACTATCCTAAATAGTGAATATGAGAATCTCTATGGAGTGATTGGATTCATTGTTGTAGTAATTTGCTTCATGTATATTGGAGCTTTCTTCAGCCCTCTCTTTGCATCGTTTGGAACTGCACTATGGCAGAAAGTTTCTGTCTATGCATTGATCCTCTGGTCAGCATTTCAGGGATACTACTTGCTGAAGAAATTCGAATAAAATGTGAACAGGGAGATATTCTCCCTGATTCTCTTTTAGACACGCTCAAAGGTTGCTCTCATAGTGCCGCCGCAATAGCCACACTTAGCTTCAAGCGGACCAACCCAATCAACACCCTCATGAGATACTTCTGCACCGCATGAAGGACATTTCAGAGGTAGGCGTACCGTTGTGGTTTGGCTACCATGACGTTGAACGCTTCCTTGATACTTGTCGGGAATAGCATGCAATGGTGCTTCAACTGATATGCTCTCGTGGATAGGCAATGTTCTACGCCTCATTCGTCTGCAACAAAATAATCCACCACATAGTGGAAGCAATATACTGAGAATGATGATAATGAATATCCAATCAAAGAGGTCAAGTGATTCAAAAAATCCAGGAACGTGGCTATCATCATAGACCCCTATTTCATAGAAGCCACTGGTTTCGCCATATACTGAATTTTCACTGACCCTAATGTAGACTGTTTCATTTGAAGCGAGAGTGAATTCGACGGTAGGAAAGTTACCAGTTTCGGTTCCACTTACGGCAATAATGTCTGTACCAGAAAGATCTCGAGAAACAGTAATCAAAACTTCAAGACCCCAAAAGGATTCAGTATCCGCAACAACGGTCCAATGACCTGCTTCAAGATCTGCTACATAGGTATTATCGGAGCTAGACCAAATGTGTTCACTGGTTCTAGGAATGTTAGGTACAAGGTTAGCTTGGGCTGAAACAGTTCCAATAAGTAAGAACAATGATACCAACAGAATTCCAAATGTGAGTCGTTGCTTGTTCATCATGAGTACCTACCTTGGTGAGAATTGTGTCATGTTATTAGCGTTATTGGGGACTAGGGATTCTTACCCGACTCTGATTCTTTGTGAGACTTTCCTAGTTCAACGTAGAGTCGTGCGCCTATCATGAAAGATTCACGTAGAGCTTCTGGAGCTTCTTTCACAACTTTTCCGGGAATTCCCAAAACAAGACTCCCATCAGGAATGACCGTATTGTTCGTAACGACAGAACCTGCACCAATAACACAATCCTTTCCAACTTTAGCACCATCAAGTACAATTGCTCCCATTCCTATAACAGTGCGGTCACCAATCTCACACGCATGAATCACACAGTTATGACCAGCAGTCACATATTCACCAATGGTTGTGGGATTTATGACAGTAGTATGCACTGTACAATTATCCTGGATTGATGTTCCCTTTCCAACTCGGATATAGTTCATATCAGCACGAAGCACAGCAAACTCCCAGATACTTGCATCTGGGGCAATTTCAATATCCCCGATCAATGATGCTCGAGGAGAAACGTAAGCTTCAGGATCAACCTTGGGTGACTTTCCATCAAATTCGTAGAGGCCCATGTTCACACCTAGAAGGCAAATATGGCTCCGTATCTTTAAGACTATCGTAATAACCAGCTCATAAGAATGATGATTGTAAGAGAGTTCGACACTGATGGGTACAATTCTTAGAACTTCGATAAGAGTATAATACAGTTAAGAACTGGAATAGTGAGTTCAAATGCCAGTTACGCCACTTCATTATCCATTTGCATTTCTGATATCCAAGAGTGACAAACGATTATCATTACCTGCTCTAGTGGTTGGTTCTGTCATGCCAGATATTGAAGTACCAATCATGTGGATATTCTTCAGCAACCTTCCAGACCATCAATTCTTACATAGCCTCATCGGTGCGGCAACACTAGTCACCCTGCTAACAGTACTTGTAACTCGTTTTCTCTATGCACCAATAATCTCATTGTTTTTTGCTGTTGATAGAACGGAATTGGACGAAGTCTGTAGAATTACACCATGGATGGTTGCATCTTCATTCATTGGAGTAATGTCACACATAATCTTGGATTTCCCCATGCACTTCAACAATCCAGTCTTTTGGCCATGGGTCAATCCACTTGATGTCATTGGACCTTTGATACTCGTGTTCATGCCAACTTTTGGCCTATGGAATGGGTTTCTAATTGCAAGATTTCTAACCCATTTGGCGATGATAATGCTATGGATAGTGATTCTCGCATGGTTATATTCCGAGGGAAATCTGTGGCACCGACATTGGGTCGGACGTTTTAGCTCAGGATATTTTCAGTGGAATGGAACAAACCACTCTTCGAGAGAGATGTAGGACTGCGTATCAAGAATGCTTTCATTTTCGTATAGTTTTCGAAGAAATCTATTGATTGCTTCAATGCTCTCTGTTCGGATGGTAGCAAACAATGTAAAATCCTCACTTGTTCGGTAGAGATCCCATACCTCATCCAGGTCAGCTAGTTTTTGTGCCGTTTCAGCAGCAGTGCCTGGTAACACCTTCATACGAATGAAGAATTTTACAGGTAAGCGAATGTAACTAAAATCAATATCAATCGAATACCCAGCTATTGTTCCTTTCGTTAGGAGCTTCTCAATTGCTTTAGAAACTGCGGGTTGGCTCATTGGCGGGTTCATCAGTTTCCCGATTGTGTTTTGCGTGAGTGGGAATGGGTTATCCTCAGTCGGTTTTTGATTACGTATGATTCGGAGAAGTCCTAGTTCTTTTGAAGAGAGATGAGTTTCTGTGGATTCATTGGAAACTATCTTGAATCGATTCTTCTTGTATGTTGTAAGAACTTGGACTAGATTGTACTTCCCTGTTCCCGAGCTCGCTACTACATTGTCCACTCTATCAAGTAAGTCTTCGAATGCACCTTGACTATCAAACCTGAAGAATCCGATGAGCGAGAAATCTCCCGCAATGCCATCCAGAGATGCAAGCTCTTCCATTTGCAACAGTCGACTGCTCACATCTTGTTCTCTAGGATTACTCTTCATGAATAGAATTGTATCTCTTGATGTTTTGACGTGAGCAGGATCAACAATTGTTGTGTAGCTTCGAATCACTCCTTTGTCTACAAGATTCTTGATTGTGCGCGAAACCCAGTTGCGACCCTTTCCAAGTCTAAGACCAATTGAGGTAGGAGTATCCCGTGAATTTTGAACTAACACCTCTAAGAGACCTCGTTCCGATTCAGATAGAATTTTTTGCACATTATCGCCTCATCTTTGGTGCATTATATTCTGATTCCCTATGTAGTATTCATATATGTTACGGATTCAGCCTCGTTCGTGGTTCAAATGGCTGATTATAAGGTCAAAGATATTGGTCTTGCTGAAGAAGGCAGGATGCTAATCGATTATGCTGAAAAGAACATGCCAGTTCTCATGCATCTGAGAGAGAAATACTCCAAGACGCAACCCTTGAAGGGAATGAGAATCACTGGATGTTTGCATGTAACCAAAGAAACTGCAGTACTGGTTGAAACTTTACGAGCTGCAGGTGCTGAGGTGGCATGGTCAGGTTGTAACCCCCTCTCTACCAATGACAAAGTTGCAGCAGCTCTTGCCGCAAACGATGTGTCAGTTTTTGCTTGGCACGGTCTTGACACAGAGGAATACTACTGGTGTATTGAACAGACTCTGAAGATCAAACCAACCCTTACTTTGGATGATGGTGCTGATCTCATTTTCACATTGCACAACAAATACGAAGAATTGATAGAAGGTCTGCATGGTGGTTCTGAAGAAACTACAACTGGTGTCATCAGAATAAGAGCTATGGCAGAGGATGGCAAGCTCAAATACCCAATCATGGCAGTTAACGATGCGGATACCAAGCATCTGTTCGACAATGTCTATGGAACAGGTCAGAGTGTTATCGATGGTCTTCTACGAGCATCAGCTATTCTGATTGCAGGAAAGACTTTCGTCATTGGAGGATATGGATACTGTAGTCGTGGAATGGCTACCCGTGCCAAGGGTATGGGAGCAGATGTGATTGTCACTGAAGTTGATCCCGTACGAGCTCTGCAGGCGAGGATGGATGGATTCCAAGTTATGAAGATGGATGATGCAGCTTCAAAGGGAGATGTATTCCTCACTGCAACTGGAATGAAAGATGTTGTTACTGGCGCTCATGTCAAAGTGATGAAAGACGGAGCAATTTTAGGGAATGCAGGCCACTACAATGTAGAAATTAACGAACCAGAACTCATGGCTCTAACTAAAGAAAAGAAGCGAGTTAGACATGCATTAGACCAGTATACTCTCAAGGATGGAAGAAATATCTATCTGCTAGGTGAAGGCAGATTGGTTAACCTTGCGGCGGCCGAGGGCCACCCCAGTGTTAGAGAAGCATTCGCTGCTTCCTAAATGGAAAGGTAATGGACCTCAGTTTCGCAAGTCAATTCAATGCAATGATCTGGATGGCAAAGAATGGCAAGGGCCTCAAACCAGCAGTATACGAGTTCCCCAAAGAGCTTGACAAGGAAACTGCACTCATGAAGCTTAAAACAATGGGAATCTCCATTGACAAGTGGACCGAGGAGCAAGAACGTTACGCCAAAGCTTACGCAGAAGGAACATAAAATACTAAGTTGGGGGATCTTCCCCAACTTTTCATGTTTTCAGTAATTTTGTCCTGTTGGTCCAATTGTAATAGTGAGATATAGGGCAGATTTATCAAACAGGCAAGACTTGCAGCTGTAATTCAATTCACTGTTTCGACAGTAGTAAGACTTGGAGTGACTTAGGTTCTGATTCCAATTCGCTAAAAGCACCCATAGCAGAGTAAGAAGGAGAACAAATCCTTGACAACTAAAGCTGAAAAGGCATTCATTTTCATCACATTGTCATCAATCTACTTCTTCTCAATAGTTCATCGTGTGGGGATTGCTGTGATTGCTGTTGACATGGCGGCTGAGCTCAATGCAAGTTCCTCACTTTTAGGTTTGATGTCCTCAGCCTACTTCTTTCCATACGCTTTAGTTCAAATTCCAGTCGGGATTTTGTTGGATAGGATAGGAGTAAGAAAAACTATAGGATCACTGGGTGTCATCGCAGTAATCGGAAATTTCGCCTTCGCGTTGGGTCCGTCACTTGGAATTGTGACAATTGGGAGAATACTGGTGGGAGCAGGAGTAGGAGGATTCTATGTTTCAGGTCTAAAAGCACTCTCTGTTTGGTACGATTCACGTAAGTTCGCAACGCTAGCTGGATTACTAACGGCTATAGGCAACCTTGGCGCCTTCGTTGCTTCATCACCACTTGCTATGGTTTCAGTTAATATTGGATGGCGTAGCGCATTCACCGTCATCGGTATAGGATTATCAATATTCATCGTCTTAGTATGGGTTTCATTGAAGAAGGAAAGACACGTAATTAATACGTCGGAGAAAAGTGCAAAGAGTGATTTGAGAGGCATATTCACTAACAGACACTTCTTGATAGTAATGATGATACCGTTCCTGTCTTATGGTGTGTACATCAGCTTTCAAGGACTATGGGCAGGACCCTATCTAGCAGCTGTTTATGGCATGAATACTGTGACAGTGGGCTTCTTCTTGACTTTCATTAGCATTGGATTCATAATCTCTACTCCGCTTGGGGGGTACCTATCAGATAAGGTTCTCAAGAGGAGAAAACCAGTTCTTCTGATGGGTCTATTATTGAGCCTCGTCTTCTGGATATCACTTGTCCTCTTCGGAGCTATTCTTACTCCAATAGCACTTAGTTTACTGTTGTTCCTGATCGGATTTGCAACTGGCTTCACTTACGTATTAATGGTGATGTCCAAAGAGATGTTCACTAGAGATATATCAGGAACCGCAATGGCTAGTCTCAACCAATTTTATTTCATTGGTGGAGGCTTCTTTCAATTATTCATGGGCTTTGTCCTTGACGCAGCATTCGGAGGTACAATGACTTTTGCTTCATACCAGCTCATCTTCGCAATTAGTGCGGTTAGCTTGCTCATTTCGATAGTCCTAACAGTATTTTCAAAAGAAACTTATTCGGAATCAGAGAATGTGAATGATATGATTTCAAACTCTCTGGGATAGTTTAACTAACGCATCCTTGAAACATTCCATCGACGGTCTCACCACTCCAGCACCTATCTGACCAATCCCTGGGTTTCTATGAGCTATTCCTGTGTTTATGACAGGTAGAATCCCCGTGTCCATTATCTTCAGAAGGTCTATTCCTAGGGGAATCCCTTCAAATCCAAGAACGGGTATTGTGAAGTTATTATCAGTTGCTACGGTGATTTCCATCATTTCGCGAGTGTATCCTATGGCATCCGCGGGTGTGCCACCTACGAATCTTACTATTGCAGGGGATGCTGCCATAGCAAATCCACCAAGTCCTCTTGTTTCCGCAATAGAGCTGTCTCCGATATCTGGATTAGCATCTTCGGCTGTATAACCGGGGAAGTAAAGTCCCTCCACAGTTGAAGCAGGAGCTGTAAACCATTCGTCACCAAGTGTGCTTACTCGGATACCAAACTCGGTGCCATTCCTAGTCATTGCAGTTATTATTGTAGAGTTGTCAATCCCATGAGCTGAATCCATTGTTACTTTGCACGCAGCCATTGAGAGGTTGAGAAAGAAGTGATCGTTCTCTGCCATGAACGCTGAAATTTCCTGAAGTAGATATGTTTCAAGATTAACATCTAGGAGAAATGGTACGAGCATCTTGAAAAACAGTGAGGAAGATGCGATATTGCGATTGTGACATTCATCTCCCATGTGCAATGCTCTTGAGATAATTCCATTGAGATTAATCCCATCTGTTTGAGCTAATGCCTTTTTGAGAGATGGACCGAGAGTTTTCTCAATCCATTTTAGTTTCTTGATTACTTCCTCGTCAAATGCTCCGAACCGGAGAACCTTCCCAAGACCTTCATTGATAGTTGAGAAAGAGCGATTCCCATTTGCGATATTGTCCACTACAAACACAGGCATCGAGTGAGAAACAACACCCGTCATGGGACCTACTGCACCTTTCTCATGACAAGGAGAAAATTCAATCTCTTCACTCTCGATTATTGCTTCCGCTTCTTTCAGATTGTCAGCTAACTCTTCAAAGACAAGTGCACCAAGAACTGCACCTCGGAGAGGACCACACATTTGATTCCACTCTATTGGTGGTCCCGCATGAAGAATCAGATTCTTCTTCATTCCTGAGATGGCCTTTGAAGCTGGCTCTACATCAACTAGAATAGGTTGGGCGTTTTTCATTGCCTTAATGGCTTGTTGATTGGCCTCTTCAAACACTTGTCTTGTGATTATCAGCCCTCCAGTTTCTCTAGGAGCTTAAGCATATCAAGATCGCCACCTGCAGGAGGTCGCCAATCTACACTAATGACATCTACACCTTGTGCCTTCAAATCCTTTGGAAATGTGTCAATTCCTATATTGATTACTTTGAGCTCTTTGTTGAATATGTTCTTATCATCAGTCATTATGTATCCTCCTCAAATAGTAAATCTGCGATTGTACCTTTTGTCGCAATAAGAGCCGCCAAACGTACCGCTTGTGCGTTGCTTGGCATTACTATCACGCCTGCTTCCTCCAATTGTTTCTGCTGCTTACGTAAGTTTTGATGGTCCAGATCCGTACCCACAATATTGGCAACGAACGAGAGACGGCGTCCTTCCTTTTTGGCTGCATCTCTAGCTTCCTTGATTGGAGGAATCAATTCTCCTGCAGGGTTATCATGGGATCCATATCCTATTACTACATCCAATAGGATCACTGCAGTTTTGGGATCTTCTCCTTCTCTAATGATTCTCTGTTTTCGAAGTGTGTAGTCGATCATCGGGTGTGGACGTCCCACTGTGAATTCCTCAGAACCCATATCCACGCAGGTATGGTCTTTGCTCATACTAGAGTTCTCAAGATTGTATTCTTGTTTTAGAGGGGAATTAGAGTAGATGGTTCCGAGTAAAGGTGAGAGTATCACAAGTGCTTCAGAACACAGAGTTCCCCCGGTGTAGAGACCCCGAATGAACTGTTGATCACTCGTGAACTCCTTCGATTCGGAATCTGCAAGCGCTACAACTTCATTTCTCTCAGCAGTAAAAATAGTGCGCGTGGGCTGTTTCCCTTTCATCAAAGCACAAACAGCTTTAGAGGTATCCTCGAGGGTTGCTGCACTTACAACACTATGACGCTCTATTTCTTCTGAAGTTCCTCCAAGGAAGATGACAACCACGGGCTTGTTTGAGCGCTTAGCCGCTTCAAGAACCCGATTACTTACTTCTTTGTCTGGGGGCTTCGATATGAGAACAATAGCTTCAGTGGCGGAGTCTTCTGCGAGCCGTTTTATTCCCTCAATCATCATGAGTCCCCCAACATCCTTTGAGAGGTCATTACCTCCTATTCCAATCGCCTGTGAAATACCAAAATCCTCATCGTGAATGATGGTTGAAACTTGCTGAAGTCCAGTTCCAGCAGCAGATACTATCCCTATTGTCCCTTTTCTAACAGAATTCCCAAAGCCAAGTACGACATTATTGATAATAGCAGTTCCACAGTCAGGACCCATCATTAATAGTCCATTCTCTACAGCGAGCTGTTTAAGCTTAACTTCATCCTCAATGGACACATTACTACTGAACAAGAATACGTTTAATCCTCTCCGGAGAGCCTTAGTAGCTTCTCTTGATGCATATTCTCCAGGAACAGAAATCATCACAAGGTTGGCATTTGGCAATTCTCTGATTGCAGAACTCAGAGTCTTAGGAATTACCTCGCCCTCTTCACTTGTTTCTCGGGTGGTGAGTAATCTATCTACTTCAAGAAGTGCTACCTCAATGCTGGCTTCATCCTTTGCTTCAATAGCAATCACAAGATCACTTGGTGTTGCTTCTACGACATCTTCAATTAACAAATCCAAATTTTCCAATAAATCCTTGTTGAGGGCCGTTGCCATAACAATAGCCGCTTGCTGAACACCCTCTACCTCTGTAATACTATTAGAAATCCTCATTAGAATGACAGAGTCGCGATAGGTGTCCGTTTTTACTATAACACGTTTAGTCATGAAATGACCTCTTAGGAATTGATTCGTTGACAAACTTATTAAAAAAGATGACTCTTTGTATATGCGTCGCTCAGCATCATATTGACGCCAAATATTATTCCAATAATCATGTCAATCCCAGAGGTCCCACCAAAGCTCATCACCTTATGTGCGGATTGCTCCAAATCGATTTTGTTGGAGGTTAATAGGGCTTCAAGTAGTGTTTGTATAATCTCATTCCCATTACCAATTGCAGCTTGTAAAAGGAACTCTTCGCTAATTCTAGTTGTCCTACCATGAATGCAAGACTGGATGTCATTCAGCGCATCCTGAACTCTGATTTTTCCAGGATTCGAATTCTCAGCCATATAGAATATGCTCAACATCAAACCAACAAGAAAATCATCTGCGGCTGGGGTCAACCCTGGACCCAATCCAACGAGCTTCATTACGCTCTGTACAATGTTCTCTGTGTTGCCTAGTTTGATAGCATCTAAGAGTTTCATGACTTGTGGCAAGGCCATACGACTGACTGGATTCAGCTCCGTTAATTCCTTATCATCATCCACAAACGACTTGTAACATTTCAAGAGTTGATAGAGATCACTATGATTTCCGAAACGTGTAGCCAGTCTAAGTAAAATTGTAAGGTTTGACTCAATATCTGAATAAGCCACAATGTCACTGAACTGTTTCATTGGCTCCCAAAGTACAGCGTTCTCTAGGGATATATCAAGAATGTTCGCACTCACTTTAACCAGATTCTCATCTCGTATTACTCTGTCACCTCTCTCCACACTTATGGTTGTAAAATCGATATGTGGTGGAATTTCTACAGAAATGTAGAGAGGTCCCCTGCCAATCTCTGATCCAACCAAACTTATCAATCCCTCATTAGGAATTTCTAAGTTGATGACCCGTCGGAAAACACTATGCACTTGCCCCTCTACCCCTTTTGTCATTCTGAGTGCTGCAACTGAACCAATAGAAACCGCAGAGAAATTATCTCGAAACGTCATATTTTCTCTAGGGTGATTTTTGGGGGTTGGATCATTCATCCGGGGGCACCTCAACAATTGCTCTGTATCAGGAGCAGAGTGCTTACGTTGTTACACTTACGTGATTCATGGACAAACAAGATCATTTGATGCCAGTCATCATCTGTCCGATTACGTCGATATCTGCATCTGCAGCAGAAACAATACCCACAATCTTGCCTTCGTACATGACTGCAATTCGGTCGCTTACGGACATTACTTGATCTAGGTCTTTAGAGATTAGCAAAACAGCTACTCCTAGATCCCTCTGTTCTAACAGCTTGTTTGTTATGAACTCAGTAGCTCCAACATCGAGTCCGGCGGTAGGCTGGGCGGCGATTAGCAGCTTTGGATTCCTCGAGATAACCTTGGCCAAAAGCAGCTTCTGTAGATTACCACCCGAAAGGTTTCTTGCTGGGATAAAGACACTTGATGCAGCTATGTCAAAATCAGCAACGAGTTGTTCAGCATATTTACGAATCTCTTCATCATTCAGGAAATACGACATATTGGATGGTAACATTCGTGAATCTGAGAATGGAGGATTTCCATGAGTTTCCAAGATGAGATTCTCAGCTATTGTAAAGTTCATTAACAGACCAGTTCCTGCACGATCTTCAGGAATGTCACCTATACCAGAATCAATGAGATTTCTAGGATTGTGATTTGTCACGTCATTGCTAAGAAAATGAACAGTCCCCGTTGAGGCTTTTCTCATACCAGTTAGGACCTCAGCTAGTTCTGATTGACCATTTCCAGAAACACCAGCAATACCCAGAATCTCACCTTGATGAATAGCGAAAGAAATATCTTCCAGAGCTTGTTGTTTCTTATCATTCATTGCCGAGAGCGCCTTTACTTCAAGTACGATGTTTCCACGCTTGACATCCTTCTTTTCGAGATCAAAATCAACCGCTCTACCAACCATTTTCATGGATAGATCAGCTGGGTTTGTGTCCTTAGTTTCGATTGTTGCAACAACCTTACCTCTTTTGAGTACTGTGACACGATTACTATAGGCCATAACCTCAGGCAATTTGTGAGTAATCATAACTACAGTCATACCCTCTTTCACCATGGATTGCAGGGTTTCAAATAGTTCCTCAGCTTCCAAAGGTGTCAGAACTGACGTGGGTTCATCAAGTATCAATATTTTTGCCCCTCTATAGAGAGCTTTGACAATCTCTACACGTTGTCTTACGCCCATGGGAAGTTCATGAATTTTCTTTCTTGGGTCAACTTCAAGTCCATAAGATTTTGATAGTTCTGTGATTCGCTCCTCTGCTTTAGCCAGATTAAGGAGAGGCTCTCTGTCCGACTTTAAACCTAAGATAATATTCTCAGCTACGGTCATCACTGGAATTAGTGTGAAATGCTGGTGCACCATACCGATGCCAATTTCAATCGCGACACCAGGAGAGTTGAGTTCGATATGTGTTCCACCGATTTCAATCTCGCCAGCGTCAGGCTTGTATAGACCATAAAGAACGCGTGCTAGGGTAGTCTTCCCGGCACCATTCTCACCTAAAAGGGCGTGGATTTCGCCTGCACGCAGCTCGAAGTCTATTGAATCATTTGCTAGCACACCAGGAAACTGTTTGGTTATCCCGGTCATCTTCACAATGACCTCACCAGGTTCCACTTGGCTTAGTTGAATTCCTTCTAGTTGGTCTTTTGCGCGCAATGCTTTCATGGTGTCCAAGAGTTTTGATGAAACTTTTGATGCATTTGTCTTGATTTTGGCTATAGTATCGCTCAAGGTTTTTCATTCCAGCATGAATAAAGAAAGTTGGAGCACATATTCAGTGTTTCTGAATATGTGTCCCTTATATTGATTGTTTTTAAACTATGGATCCAGAGGTGGATCTTCAGTGACGGTCCTTGGAACGGTGATCGTTCCAGCCTCGATATCTAATGCAGTCTGTGCAAGTAAATCCTTCAATGCTTGAGGAATGATATCGTCAAATTGATGGAATGGGTAGAGATAGTTTCCAATGGGTATCTCCCACGAAAGGCCTCCCAGTTCATCGAATAAAGTCCCATTAATCAAGTGCGAAGCAACAACTTCCATCAACCATGGAGTGTCCATTCCAATGCTTGTCATTGTGACTTCAGGAGCCAAAGTAGCTTGATCACCAACACTCCCTATAACACTCACATTGTAGTCTTGACAGGCTGAGATCACACCACGTCCAGTGGTATCTGCAACTTGGACAATGATGTCAGCGTCCTTTGTCGTAATGAGAGACTCAGTAATCTGATATCCCAGAGCGGCATCGCCCCAATCACCTGCAACACGAGCTAATACTTCTGCAGTAGGGTTAACACTTTCAACGCCAGCCTTGAAAGCAAAGAACTCCATCGACAGATACTCGTACCATTCTCCAAAGACGGCAGCTACAACATTCGTTTCGGTCATATTTCCTGCTAATACTCCAGCAAGGTAATGACCTATTGTCTGAAATGACGGATGAAGACCTACGAGGTTATCAGGAGCTGGGACATACTCGTTAAGTCCAGGAATTTGTACAAAGAATGTGTCATTGTATTGTGTAGCAACTTCAAAATATGTAGTAGGAATGAATTGACCTCCTATACAAAATATCACATCATAACCAGCTGCTGCATATTCGCTTACAACTCGAGATTGGTCGGCAAATTGTACTTGCCTGGATATATCAATATCAAATCCGTATTTATCCCTGAGTCGATACGCACCTTGGATTGCCATATATGAGAACCCAAGATCGGTTTCATCACCACCCATTACAAAAGCTGCTTTGTACGTAGCTTCCTCGGCAGGTCCACCTGAATACAGAATTAGGTAGACACCGACAGGAGCCGCTATAACGATTATTGCAATTATAATGACGGCCAAATATTTTTGTTCCATAATCTCAACTCACTTAATAGTGACTTTTGTGTATCCTCAAGTCGGATATCACATCCGCTGTAATCAAATGAGCAGACTATTAAGTATTATGAGCACTTCATCATACTTCAATAAGAAATTATGAATACTTTGACATTCTTCAAAAAGAGATTTATTGACCTTATTATCCAACATTGCAGGTTGATTTACCCATGGGATCTCTAGGTTCACTAATAAAAAATGCAAATGAAGAAGCTACTAAGAAGATTATCGAAGCTGATTGCCAGCTAGTTGACATTGAAACCGCTGGAAAGGTTGTTCCTAATTTCAAGAGTGACCTCTTCACACATGCTGGCCCACCCATTGATTTTGATAGAATGTGTAAACCAATGAAGCTTGCGATAACGAATTTGATTATGTATGAGGGTTTAGCTGATACACCTAAGAAGGCAGAAAGACTCGCTACAACTGGAGAGGTCTTGATTGAGCCAAATCATAGCCATGATGCAGTAAGTGGAATGTGTGGCGTTACATCAGCTTCTCTTCCCGTTCTTGTTGTGGAAAATAGTGTTCATGGTAATACTGCTTATTGTCTGCAGCAAACAAGCATGACAGCTTTTGGTGCGAAATATGAAACGAAAGGCGAGCTTGATTTTGTTCGAGATTCCCTAGCACCGGTTTTGAAGGCATCCATTAAGGAAGCAGGAGGTTTTCCTCTCAAAGAACTCCTTGCCACAAGTTTGCAGATGGGGGATGAACTCCACGGCAGACTAGATGCCACTAGAAGTATCTTTGTAAGCTGGCTTTTGCCACATATTGTGAAAACAGACTTTCCAAAAGACACTCTTGTTAAGGTGGGTGAGTACTTCTTATCGCCTCAAGGACGCTGGTATGGAGGAAATCTAATGATGGCCTCGTGTAAGGCTATGATGGATCCAGCTAAGAATATCAAGTATAGCACTGTTGTATCTGCTATGGCTAGAAATGGAGTGGAGTACGGTATTCAAGTGGGTGGTCTGGGGAACGAGTGGTTCACAGCACCTGCAGGAAAAATAGTTGGCTTCACTTTCCCAGGTTATCGACAAGAGGATTCCACGCTCGACATCGGAGACAGTGCAATTTCAGAATCAAGAGGTCTTGGTGGAACCGCCGCACCTGCAGCACCAGGACATGCAAGGTTTGTAGGAAAGGATTTCAAAGATGCTGTGGACCATACAAATCAGATGTATGACGTTTCCATATCGGAGGACCCGTTATTCCAAATTCCCTATCTCGACTTCCGTGGTGTTCCTGTGGGGATAGATATTAAGAAGGTAGTCGAAACAGGTATCGTACCTTTGATCAACACAGCAATGGCTCACAAGGATGGTGGACATCCGATGATTGGCGCTGGAAAAGCTGATGCACCTATGGAATGTTTCAAGGGTGCTCTCGTTGCTTTTGCTGAGAAGTATGGATAGTCAGTATATTGCTACCAAATATCATAAAGATCAAAGAAACAAAAGGATTTACTGTAACCATGTAAGAACCTTTTTATTATGTGTGTAAGCGGAGTGTTGTTTATGCAAGAACGATATGAGAAGTATATGAGCTACATATTAGGAGTACTTGTAGCATTTGCGATTTTCTCAGTCATTCTTATTCTTCTAGGATTTAACCCCATCGCCAGTCTACTGGCAATACCATTTGGTGCGTTTGGCACACCCTATAGTGCTAGTGAAACATTTATTCGATTTATCCCACTTCTACTAACTTCATTGGCGTTTCTTGTTGCGTTTAAAGCGAGATTCCTAAACATAGGTGCCGAAGGTCAACTCTACATAGGTGCGCTTGTTTCATATCTGGTGGCTGCTCAGCTACAAGGAGTACCTACCCTTATAGCTATTCCAATAATAATGATTGCAGCTGCTTTAGGAGGAGCTGCATGGCTTGCACTCCCCATCATAATGAGGACTAAGCTCGAGATTAACGAGATTTTTCCCACAGTCGTATTGAATTTCATAGCCATGTTTCTCATCAGTTGGCTCTGTAATGGTCCGCTCCAAGATCCGATTGCATTCAATCCGAGAACACGTTACATCCCAGAGTCGACAGAGTTGCCAGCCCTATTTTCGGGACTCAGAATTCACATTGGTGTCTTCATAGTAGTACTACTGGCAATATCGATGTATGTCATTCTCTTCAAAACAACCTTAGGATATAGAATCAGAGCCGTTGGGCAGAACCCTCGTGCAGCCAAACATGGGGGTGTCAATGTGACACGGGGTATAGTTAGTGCGGGATTATTAAGTGGAGGTCTTGCAGGACTGGCGGGGATGATGGAAATTATCGGAACGCATCATTTCCTTCTTGCGGGCTTTTCTCCAGGATTTGGCTATGCGGGAATAGCAGTATCAGCTCTTGGTGCTTTCCATCCCCTTGGTATAATCATTTCTTCCTTCTTTTTTGCAGTTCTGCAAATAGGAGGAGAATCGATGCAACGAGCAGTCGATGTGCCTGTTGACTTAATCTTTGTATTGCAGGGAATCTTGGTACTTACTGTTCTTATCGTTCAGAAGTGGATTTCAACGAGGAAATCATAATGATTGAATTAATAATAGCAATCCTTTCTGGAGGGGTCGTATTATCAGCTCCCATTCTACTAGCTGCTACCGGTGAGATCTATAACGAACGTGCAGGTGTCATCAACCTAGGAATCGAAGCCATAATGGCACTTGGTGCGTTTATCGCAATTTATGTGACATTCCTAACTGGATCGTATTTGATAGGGACTCTCGCAGCCTTAGCCGCAGGAGGAGTCATTGCTATGATTCATGGCTTCTCTTCTATTACTATTGGAATCAATCAACTGATATCTGGATTGTTGATCCTGACGATGGCAGATGGTCTTGCAAACTTCAGCTATAGCATTGTTAGCAGAGTTGAAGTTCCGACTGTGACCCCTCTTCAAGATATCTATATTCCATTTCTCAGCGATATTCCCGTCCTCGGACCAATCCTATTCCAACATGACGCTTTTGTCTATCTCGCCTTCTTCCTAGCAATAGTCTTCGGATTAATCCTATACAAGACAACATGGGGGCTCAAAATTAGAGGAGTCGGAGAGAATCCAGAGGCTTGCGACGCAGCTGGAATCAATGTCAATCGGGTTCGATACATATGCGTCATTTTCGGTGGAATCATGGCAGGACTTGCAGGTGCCGCTATAACCATTGGGCACATCCCATTATATGATCAAGGCATAGTGGGAGGACGCGGCTGGATTGCAATCATTGTAGTCATCTTCTCTCGATGGAGTCCATTCCGGGCAATTATAGGCAGTCTGATATTCGGTACAGGCTACTCGCTTGCTGCGAACCTGATAGGAGTAGGTGCAGGGGTTTCTTACTATTTCCTCTTGACATTGCCATATTTGGTTGCATTGGTCGTCATTGTACTCTTAGTGAGAAAAACAAAGGGACCAGCTGGACTAACTGTCCCATATCGTAGAAAGTAATAGTTAATGAATAAGGTGGTAAACCATGACAGATGATGATACATTCTATACAAAAACAGTTACCAACAAAAAGCAGCTGGGCGGGATTAATCCTGAAAAAACAGCACTGCTTGTAATTGACATGCAGAATGATTTCATTGAAGAAGGATCAGTTCTCGAGGTCCCCAATATCAGGGATCAAATACCTAAGATAAAGAAACTTATCGAAACATGCAGAAACCTTGGATTACCAATTATCTATACAAAACAGGTTTACAGAGCAGATACAGCTGTAAGACCCCTCATTCTTGACATGTTTACACTTTTAGATAAAAAAGGACTAAGAGAAGGTTCTGAAGGAGCAGAAATCCATAAGGACCTAAAACCATTACCTAGCGACTTCATTGTGAAGAAGCTGAGATTCAGTGCTTTTTACAATACTGACCTTGAATCTATTCTACGCAACGTCAAAGGTAGAAGATCCATTGATACCCTCATTATCTGCGGTACCGTGACCAACATCTGCTGTGAGTCCACTGCACGGGATGCCTTTGAAAGGGACTACCGCGTTGTGTTTGGGAGCGATATAACGTCAGCATGGTCAGAAGAATTCCAGAAATTGTCATTGCAAATCATCAACTATGCTTTTGGTTGGGTAATGTCATATGAAGAGATTATGAGTGCTCTCAAGTTAAATCCATGAAAAAATCAAGATCAGGCCATTTCTTCTTCCTCTTCTCTTCTTTGGACATTTTCACATGTGATGCCACATCTCTACACACCCAAGTTCCGTAATGGATTTGTCGTTCGCTAGCCAGTTCAATGCAATGATTTGGATGGCAAAGAATGGCAAGGGCCTTAAGCCAGCAGTATACGAGTTCCCCAAAGAGCTGGACCGTGAAACCGCACTCATTAAACTTGAAACAATGGGAATCTCCATTGACAAGTGGACTGAGGAGCAGGAACGTTACGCCAAAGCTTATGCTGAAGGGACATAAACGAAAGTGAGGGTCTTCCCTCACCTAGTTTTCCTTTTTTCTTGAATTACTTGATTCATTCTTACCAAAGTTTCAGTAGCCATACTTAGACCGTGCTTCCAATCCCAAGGACCAAATCCACATTCAGGTCCTGCAAAGGGTACTCTTTCAATTCCATAGCGATTGATAGTTTCTTGAAGGTGGTGTTCCATTTCGCTTTTAGTTTGCAAGTATTTCTTATAATTGCCAGAGAAAATGTTCTGCCACGCATCTTTTGCATCATCATTTGGGTCAATTGTTGGTTCTTCAGTTCTCACAATTGCAGCGCGGATGAATTTGTCATAGTCTTCCAACCACTGACGTTTGACATATACTCCAACATGAGCTTCTAACAGATCCCAATCTGCGTTGAAAGCGCTCTCAAAAGGAGAGGCGTGTAGATGTATTCCTCGATAACAATCTGAAGGCACATTCTTGTATATCTCATTCCAGCATGAAATTAGATGATCTAATTGTGGATCTGAAGAAATGTCATTAAAAAAGTCCCCAAAGCCCTCAAGGCCAAATGCAGGTTCGTCCATAGTTATTACTTCTGGAATAAGAAAAGGTGAAGTGACTACAGAATTAATTACGAATGATTTTACGACCTCAGTAAAGTATTCCACAAGCTTCTCATCATATTGCCTTGGGAATCCTGCGAGTCGTTGTAGATTTAATGATAATTCTAGTGGTCCTGTGACGCATGCCTTGTATGAAATCCTCTTTACTTCGAGTCTTTTGCTAAGATTTTCTGCACCTACCTGAAGACCAATGATTTCAGCAAACCTGATATCATCTCCAGAAGGTGGTTCATTTCCAGTAGCGATGGCAACTGCCACTGCTTGTGCATCCTCTTTTGTGATATCACCAAAACTCGAGTGGATGCTTGTTTGTTGTTGGGCGGATTCTGTGACATGACGAACAACTGGTAGTAGAAACTGATCTATCATACCTCTACATTGTGCATATGATGTAACAGCAACATCAGGACCCATTGCTGCGGCCTTACTCTCGAATAGTGAGTTATGCTTGGAGATAAAATAGATTGCATTTTCAGTACTTGCACTTCCGCCATGTTTTTCTACTTCGAATGCTCCTTGAAGGTATCGCTTTAAATCAGCGGCTAATGGAAAACTTCCGACATCAATAGCCCTGATTCGATTTTCGGTATCCATAATGGGTATAAGCTCCTCAGGAAATGGTATCGTTTGAAAGACATTAGCTTTGGTTCCGTTTTGAGGTTATTTCTTTCCGAAGAAATACATCACTGATGCTGCGGAAGATCCTTCCGTCTTGACTCTTTCTTTGACCAGTTTTGCTTCTTCTCTTAGTTCATCATAAGATGGATGTTCACGTACTCTCTCCAAGTCATCATCGATTCGTTTGAGTACATAATCAATATTGTCAGCATTTTTGGGATTATGGCATTCTCTTACATCTTTGCAGAACAGGCATTTGACAGCCCATGATGACTCAAAGGTTTCTACTTCATCCAAACCAACATTGTTGACCAAATCCTTCAACATCTGTCGAGTTAGCGCTTCGAAGTGAGGAATCCCAAATAGAGTATCAATCTTCGCATTCAAATCGTGTACAGCTTTATCCACTTGCTGAGCTGTAGTCTGTTCCCCATCAGAATACAGTGCCTGTATGATGAAATTACCTCCAGGTTTTAGAACGCGATACATCTCAGACAACACAGTTTCAATATTCTCTAAGTGATGAATGGAATATGAAGCACACACAGTATCAAATTGATTGTCTTGAAAGGTCATATTTTCAGCATTCATAGCTACTAAATTCACTGGAGCATCTTTGAGTTGTTCTCTTGCTTTTTCCAGTTCATCTTCTACGATATCAATACCTGTGAATGAATTATAGTCCAGTAGGGTCTTCATTAACGTGTCAATGAAATCACCTTCCTCTGTACCAACATCGAGGATATCCCCACCAGAAATGGTTCCGAATTTCTGTCTGGCCTCGAGAGCTCCAGATACTCTAATTCCATCAGGCAAATCTGCTATCAATTCAAAATCCTCCAAGCAAAATTTGGGTATAACTTGGACATCAATCCTTTGAACAAAGCAAATTCTGGAGATTGCAATTAATTTGCTTAGGTTTTCTTCGTCTTGGTCTTAGTTTGTTTCACACGTGATGCTACATCGACCCCATCATTTTCAGCTATTTTAAGGAGAAGTGGAATCAATGAGAGATCTATTGAAACAAGGGGTGCCAAGTGGACTGGGGAGCAGGAACGATACGCCAGAGCTTACGCAGAAGGAACATAGAATATTTGGGTGGGAATGCAAGTCCCACTCTATCCTTTCTTTTTCTTTCCGAAGAAATACATCACTGATGCTTGAGCTGACCCTTCAGCTCTGACTCTATCTTTGAGTAATTCAGCTTCTTGTTTCAGTTCATCATAAGAAGGATGCTCACGAATTCTATCCAAGTTATCATCGATTTCTTTGAATATATAGTCAATATTATCCGCTCTCTTTGGATTATGGCATTCTTTTACATCTCCACAGAATAGACATTTGACGGCCCATGACGACTCAAAGAACTCTACATCGCTCAGACCAACTTTACTGACTGAATCTTTCAATCTCTGACGAGTCAGCGTTTCAAAATGTGGGATGCCCAAGAGCGAATCAATCTTCACATCCAGATGATGGACAGCTGTGTCCATCTGCTGAGCTGCAGTTTGTTCTCCATCGGAATACATCTCTTGGATGATGAAATTACCTCCAGGTTTTAGAACGCGATACATCTCAGACAACACAGTTTCAATATTCTCCAAGTGATGAATGGAATATGAAGCACACACAGTATCAAATTGATTCTCTTGAGAGGTTATATTTTCAGCATTCATCACAGCTAAGTTCACTGGAGCATCATTGAGTTGCTCTTTTGCTTTTTTCAAATCATCCTCTGAGATATCGATTCCGGTGAATGAGTTGTAGTCCTTTAACACCTTCATTAACGTCCCAATGAAGTCACCTTCCATTGTACCAACATCGAGGATATCCCCACCAGAAATGGTTCCGAATTTCTGTCTGGCCTCGAGAGCTCCAGATAATCTAATTCCATCAGGCAAATCTGCTATCAATTCAAGATCCTCCAAGCAATATTTGGGTACAATTCATTCATCAATCCTCCGAACAAAGCAGGATTAGGTCATTTTTTCTTTGGCTTTCTTTTAGATCCTTTTACGCGTGATGCTACATCGACTCCATCGTTCTCAGCCATTTTAAGGAGAAGTGGAATCAACGATAGATCAATTGAAACAAGATATGCTAGATTCTTGCGAGTGTAGGTTCTAGCGCCTGCAGACAATAATTCCCATAGACGTCTGTACGAATATTTCAGCTTCCGGTAATCATTCATCAATACATTGAAGGCATTCAAACTACCAATCGCATCTCTGATCAACTGTTCGAAGTGCTCAGTGTCTAGGACTATACCCTCTGAAACGAAAGACCCATATTGAATGTCGAAAATTGTAGGCCTCATTCCACTCACATTGTCAATTTCATCATAACTAATCACTGTTAGAGATATTTTGTGCTCTGGGAATAATGCGATGAGTTGGTCTTTCACAACTTTTCCAATACTTGTGTTATTATGAATTAGATACACTGGGTTTCCTGCAATGAGTTGCGCAGTAATATGAGCAAATGATTTGATTGCTTGGTCCTGTTTTTCACCAAAAGAGCTAATTATTGATTTTAAATCATGAGTGTCATCTTCAATGATTGAGGTTGTGTCGCTAGCAACTGAACTACTTTCTTTAACCTGTAGTAGTGATGGATATTCTACACCTCGTGCCTTGAGGTTCATATCGAGATATACCAGTATTGCGTGTTGTGGATCTCCATGCAGTGATAGAACTGAAACCAATCCCGATTTTGTTTTCTCGATATCCTCTGGTGTGACCTCTAGAGGTACATTCTGCTTGCAAATATCGCAGAAGGCATATAATTCTGCGGCCTCATCTTCTGTCATTGCAGTTCTAACTAAACATTACTCAATAATAAACTCTAGCCATATTAACAAAGACAACAATTTGATGTGAAAGGTACACTCACATCCCAGAGCTGAGTCATTTCAGCTTTCCAAGAATTGCTTCTTGTGCCTCTTTCATCGCTGCATCCTTTTGTTCACTCAGGCTTGCTGCTTGTTTTCTGATATCATCGAATAGATCTTCTCGTGATGAGATTGCACCTTCAACAAGAGCTGCTGCAGCCTCTGATCGACTCTTGAAGACACCAATTGCAACCAGGGAGTCAAGAGTTTCAACAACCCGTTTATTCATCCTAGCTACAACTGGTGTATCCCTTTCCTCACCCTCGAATCCATCAGCGGAGATATTCTTCAAGACTCTCTCACGTAGAGTGGTCCGCTTTGGTTTTTCTTCTTTTGACACAGTAACTAACCCGATGTAAACTTCTTTGATTTTGTATTTAAGATTGCGTATCGCGTATCTTGTTTACACTTTCATTTCACGAACTGGTCTTTGGGACTTGTCCTTGGGTTCTTTCGGTCAGCCTTACTTGCACGGTCTTGTCTACCAGCAATTACTGCTTTGGGAGTAGATTCTGCGTTTCGCAGGGACTTGACCTTGGAATATGTCCAGTCAATCAAATAGATCTCAGCAAAGAGAACTAGAATTACTACCCCAGGGAGTGTGACCATTGGAACAATTAGCAAAGCAGCAATCGCGAGGATACCACTAAAGGTCTGTCCATATAATCGACGATTTCCAGGGGATTTTTCCTCAAATTCTTCTGTTGTCCAAGGAACTATGAACTCTATCTCATCTTCTTCCTCTTCAAACTCAATTTCAATTTCTGTTGTTTTTTGTTCAGGTTCAACAACACGTTCCATCCATTTCACCTCATCATGCAACACGTTTCACGTTTTGTGTATCACGTATCGCGTATAATGTATACTCGGTATTTCTATATATGTCTTGTCTCTTTGTTCAATTGACCATTTGACCTGCAGATTTCTTGGAGGGAGCGTAATCCAGTGGAACCACTCGGAACCATTACGAAGTACTATCCGTTTATCGATGAAGAAACCAAGTCCATTCTAGATGCGCTCATGGATGAATCGAGTAGTTACTACGATTTTGTTCAAAGACTGTGTGAATTTACTCTGAATAATGAAGTTCCAGTGAATCTTGCCTATCTCGCAACAGTTCAAGCTTGGTGGTGCAGAATGAGAGGCACTGTGAAGCTACTTGTAGAGAGGCACGGAGATTCACCTTTCATAATGCCATGGATGCATGTTATTGACTCAGGAGAAAGAGATCAGGCACTATCCCACGATACTGTGGTTGAATATATTGAAAAATCAATAGAATGTTCAGTAGATGATTGGATTGAAGCGGACCTTCACATTCTTCATGCGTTTCTACATCATCCCTTTGGAGAGGTCATAAGTCTATTTGAACCACTTGATAAAGTAAAAGGCATGATTGATACAAATCCACGTCTAGGTTGTTTTGAATCTGTGCTGTATGCATTTGAAGCGATAGCAAAAACGAGAGAAGGAAACATAAAAGACGCCCTCGAAGTCCTCAAAAAAGGAAAATCTCTTGCTGAATTACATGGCGATGCATTATACATGTACATGAACTTGCTTCAAGAGGGGATCATACTGACGTTTGTCAATGTTCATGAAGCAGCATCCGTGTTTGAAGACCTCTATGAATTAGTTCAAGATCTGCAAGTACCAGCTCTTGTTACTGAAATTCTGAACGATTCGTCCCTTGTATATGAAACAACAGGTGAATTTGATCTAACGATTTCATGTCATCATGAAATAATGAAAATTCTCGGTGATAGACGCCTTAGTGATACAAATTTCATAATACTCTCAAGGACCTATGCCACTCTAGGCGATGGTCAGCAATCTCTCGATTGGATTAACAAGGGTATCGAAAATAATGCACAATTTGAGAGCGTACAAATGTTACTCTACAAAGCTTGGGCATTAGCATTAGTAAACAGAATTGATGAAGCTGATTTGACTCTAGAAACTGCATACCCACTTGTAATTAAAACAGGTTTGGAACGTCATTTGGGAAACTACTATCATATTTCAGGAGTGATTGAATTGAGAAAGGGCAATTATCTCACCGCCTTGGATTTAATAGAAAAATCTTGGGAAATTGCGAATCAGTATCCTAGAGGAACTAACCAGAATCGAGTACTTCTGGACTTGGCTCGAGTGGAGAATTTAATTGCTACTCAATCAAAAGATAGTACGAAAGTTACGGTTCCAGGAAAGTGGCTTTCCGCTCTTGAAAAGTATGCAGTCGATCGGAATTTGCCAGGCATCAAAATGTATGCAGCCATACTCAAATCAGAGTTCTACCAGAACCATGAACAACTCAAAGATGCACTAGTGACACTTCAAGATGCATTAATAATTACAGATTCTCTTGGTGTTGCAACTCTTCGAAAGAAAATCAATGATAGAATCCGCGAACTTAATCAACTCATCAAAGAAGTATGAAATGTCAATTATAATATTACAAAATAGAGGATGATGTGGGGGAAATATCCCCACACATTGTAAACTATTTATCGTAGCGACTATGACTTGGAAGCCTTGTCTACTTTTTCTTTAACTTCTAAAATTTCAGACATCTCCAGGATGGGAGTGAATGAAAAATCAGAATCCTCGTAGAAAATTGCCATAGCAGTCAAGGTTTCGGCATTATCAGCTTCAAATAACTGAAAGCCACCTTGACTGTTAGCATAGACATACAGTGGTGAAATTGATTTTCCACTTGGTAATCCTGCTTCAACAGCCTTCTTAAACATCTTATTGAAATCTTCAATTTTCTTCTTAGCGGTTTCTATATCGCCACCTTCGAAAGATACAATGAACTTCATTTCTAGCGCCTCCTAATCGTAAAGGTTTCTATATCTCAGCTTGTTAATTAATTATTTGTATATCCGATGGTTTTGTTACTACAAGCAAGCGTTGCGTCGTTCTGAACAATTAACTATCAAAGTCCAATGAAATCGATACATGAGTAAAATCAAACTTGACCAGAGATTTTCCCCATACCAAATGCCAAGTGTGATTATTGGCTCCATTGCAGACGGTAGACCGAACTTCATGCTCTGTACTTGGGTAAGTCGAGTCAATCGTGCACCTCCAATATGGATAGCTTCAATTAACAGAAAACATCTGACTATGAATTCCATAAGAGAGAATGGCAACTTCAGTATGAATTTCCCATCAGCAGACCTTGTAGAGAGGACTGACTATGTTGGAATCACTTCTGGAAGAGATGCTGACAAATCTGCAGTGTTCAACATATTCTATGGAGAAACTAAAGCTCCAATGATTGAAGAATGCGTACTGAATATGGAATTAGAAGTAGAAGAGATGATTGAACGTCCAGATCATTTCATTATTCTTGCGAAATCTATCAACACATATGCAAGTCAACAGATTTTGACAGACAACAAACCAGACATCAAGAAGATGAATCAGATCGTCTATACAGGTGCAGAAGGACAACCGTCATACTGGACTGTTGGTGAAAAGATAGGAAAAGCATTCTCAATAGGTAAGAAACTCAAAGACTAATTACATGTCCAATTTGAGTTTGAAGACCTTCTCGAACTTCTGAAGCTTGGGTGCAATCACATAGCGGCAATATCCTTGATTTGGATTATTCCGAAAATAGTTCTGATGATAGTCTTCAGCAGGATAGAATTTGTCGAAAACAGTTACCTCTGTGACAATTGATTTTTTCCAGTTACCACTGGCATCATTCTTGCTCTTTACGCGCTCTGCGATTTCTCTCTGTTCTTCACTATGATAGAATATTGCAGACCTGTACTGGGTTCCGACATCATTACCTTGACGATTCAATGTGGTGGGATCATGGGTTTCGAAAAAGACCTCTAAAAGATCTTCAAAGGAAATCTGTTCAGGATCAAATTCAATCTGACAGACCTCAGCATGACCTGTAGTGCCTGTCATTACCTGTTCATAGGAGGGGGTTTCTACATGACCACCGGAGAAACCAGAAACAACTGATTTCACACCTTTCAATTGTTGGAACACTGCTTCAGTACACCAGAAACATCCAGTTCCAAATGTTGCAATTCCCATATGATTTCACTTATTTTGTATGCTAATCAACAACAAGAAAGTGGCAATTACATATAGGATGATAATCATGAAAATTCTGGTAATCAACGGTAGTCCACGAAAAGGAGGAAACACAGAGATTCTTCTTGATGCTATGATATCGGGTGCAGAAGAAGCTGGTGCGACGATTACAAATGTCGAACTCAGGAGTTTGGATGTATCACCTTGTCGTGCATGTGATGCATGTAAGAAGACAGGGATATGCGTACAGAAAGACGATATGCATGATCTAATTTCAAAAATGGAAGAGTGTGAAGTTTGGATATTGGGTACACCCGTTTATTGGTGGGGAGTAACGGCACAGCTCAAGGCATTCGTTGACCGTTGGTATGGAGTTAGTCGAGATGTTTTCAAAGGTCGCAAAGCTGTTCTAGCAGTACCTTTTGAATCAAGTAATCCTCGCACAGCTCGACATATTGTAGGAATGTTTGAAGATATCTTTGCGTACCTTGAAATGGAGCAAATTGGAGCGGTCCTGGCACCAGGAGTTTATGATCGAGGGGATATCAAGGAAAAAACAGAATATCTTGAAGAAGCCACAAAACTAGGAAAATCAATTACTAGTTAATCGAATAATCTTCATCATTTGGAGAATACATCTGCTTCAATCCCCATCTGTCTTGGTTTCAGCTGAAGATACAATATACGGACTACATACAGACCAAGGCCTAGCAAACCAAGATAGACACATGAGCTGTAGACGAATGAAACTGCTAATACTCCAATAAACGGATTACCAATGAGTGGATAGAATGGATTCATTTCAAGATAGATGAAAGAATCAAGAAAGATATGTGAATATGTCCCGATAAGACTTGCAGGTAGAATATGACGAAAAGATGATTCCTGGTGCAAACCAAAAATCGATACTAGCTTGTTGAGATATCCTCTAAATGGATAGATGGCAATGGATAGAACGCAGGCAACAATGGTGGCTCCTAGATAGGTATGAAAAAAGCCATGTAAGGGACCAGGAAGGTTCAGTATTAGGACAAATATAGGTTCGAAATCAAGAATGACACTTGCAACTATCATTGTTGAAAAATCAAGAAATGGAAAGAGAACTACACCAAAAAGCAAACCGGGTCCGAAATGATACGGAGTGAAAGGCATTACTCAACCACAAGATAGGTGTTGAAGGCGCTCATATAAGTGAGTGGAACCTATGAGATGTGTACTAGAGCAAGATTCAGGTCTTACTCTAGGCTATTCAGGTTATCTTCAATTTCATCTTCTTCTGTATTTTCCTTCGGCACGAAGCTTACAAAGTTACTACCTTGGCCGTCTTCATGGATTCGAATCATTGAGATCCAACCCATTGGGATAATACTGGAGTGAACAGGTCTCCTTGGTCCGACCATGCAGAAATCATCCCCAACATGGATGATCCGTACCCCATGAGTTTCTGCAACCATTTCATCCCTATCATCTGCATGACCATAGGCACTAGCACAGAGGTATACATCTACAACGCTCTCGGTTTCTGCGAGATAACTCAACATTCCTTTCCAATCTTTTCCAAATTCTAGCGTGCTTTTCGCGGCGTCCATTTCTTTTTGACCTCCAGTCTTGGCGTTTTCATGATATTATCCGTATAGAACATATAAGACTCCAGAGATTTAACCAATATATTCCAGAATTGAGCGCTACGTGGCAAATATTGCCTCATGCTTTGAGTTAGTTTGCATTTTATGTGCTTAGACTTAAAGAAACACTTCATTTTTTATTCATGCTTGTTATTCTTCCGATATTGTTTCAAGTAGTGGATATAATTTCGGGAATATTATTCATGTACTCTAAGCTCTATCATATCAATTAAAAGGGAAACCCCCGAGAGATTCGACGCCTGAACAGAGAATTGTCGAGCGCGATAATTTTATAGAAAAACTGGGAAAGGTGCCGCATATGCGTATACTAAAGATGCAACCCAAATTTCTCGATGTGTTTTTGGAGAGTCTTGAGAAATTCGGAGATTTATACGGACCTGTCACACGGAATAATGTTCTAACATACGATAAGATAGAGAGTATTTCTGAACTCGATTTGAGTGACTATTCTCATCGTCCTGTGATTCCGGTCAAGAAACTCTTCAACCCGAAGCAGTTCACAATGCTCCACTTCAACGAGAAGGGATTTTATCCAGACTACTCAATGATTGAGAAGAGAGTAATAATAGGAGTTCATCCATGTGATATCAATGGAATTCTAAGGCTCGATGAAATATTCTTGAATGAGCCGAAAGACCCCTATTATACAGGACTGAGAGAAAACTCAGCGATTATTGGATTCTCATGTTGGCCATCAGACACATCACTTTGTAGGTCAGCAGGAACGGATGTCGTAGATGAAGGCTTTGATCTCTTCTTCACTAACCTCAAAGATTTCTATCTAGTGTGGGTAGGATCAAGTCTCGGCCATGATATGATACATGAACGAGAGGAGTTCTTTGAAGATGTTGTTGAGCATGAAGACATTCAGAAATATATTGAATGGCGAAACAAGCGAAATGAAGTATTCAAACTCGAAATTGATTTTGGAAGCATGCCAGATATAATGGAGCTTAGCCACAACAGCGAAGTTTGGGATTATTTTGCAGACAAATGTCTTTCATGTGGCCAATGTTCAATGGTCTGCCCAACTTGTAACTGTTACAATGTCGAAGATGTATTTGATGTTACAAATGATACAACAGGGCGCCGTGAACGAACTTGGGACAGTTGCATGTTTGTGGATTATAGTCTTTGTGCAGAAGGTCACAATTTTAGAGCGAGTCGCGCAGACCGCTTGAAACTCTGGTACACTCACAAATTGAAGTCATTCGGATTTGAATATGGTCGTCCAGGTTGTGTTGGATGTGGTCGCTGTGTAGAAGCATGTCCTGTAGACATCAATGTGGTCACAGTTTCAGAAGCGCTTACAGCAAGGGAGGTGCCAAAACTTTGAATATAACCGAACCACACGAAAATCCATTTCAACCAGAAGCAGCTCGCATTGTCAGACAATATGAATTGATTGAAAATCACAGATTCTTCCAGATTCGTCATGTAGACATGGACCGTGCAATGACATTTACTTACAATCCAGGACAATTCATCATGTTGTCAATTCCTGGAGTTGGAGAGGCCCCATTCTCAATATCATCAACCCCAAGTCGCCCAGGAATTCTGGAACTTGGAATTAGGAAAGTTGGGACTCTGACTGAGTCATTCTTCCAGAAGCGTGACAATGATATTGTCTACATTCGTGGTCCTTACGGAGATGGTTTCAAGATAGAGCAAATGAAAGGTAAAGACCTCATCATCGTTGCAGGAGGACTTGGAGTCATTCCTATGCGATCAATTCTATACTATGTACTCGATAATCGCGACCAATTTGGTCGAGTCTTCTTCTTGTATGGTGCTGGTGATCCAAGTCAGTTTATGTTCAAGGATGAGTTCTTCCAGATAAAAGAACGAGAAGATATTGATTGCATGTACACTGTCGATAGAGCTGATGAAACATGGACCGAGAATGAAGGTGTCGTAACGAAATTATTCAAGGATCTTCCAGAAATCAATCCGAAGAACACTATTGGACTCGTTGTTGGACCACCCGTGATGTACAAGTTCGTTATTGATGAATTCCTTAAACTCAAGATACCCAAGAACATGATTCAACTCTCTTTAGAGAGACGAATGAAATGTGGTGTTGGAAAATGCGGACATTGTGCTCTTGATTATCTTTACACTTGTATAGATGGTCCGGTATTCACTTACTGGGACACACTACACTTTAGGGAGTTGATTTAGATGACTGTAACACAGGAAAAGAAAGAAACTTCTAAGCCAAAGATAGGTATCTATGGATTTACAGGGTGTGCTGGAGACCAGCTCATTATCATACATACAGAAGACGAGATTCTGAACTTATTCGGTTCAGTGGATATACAATCCTTTGTAATGGCATCAAGTAATCCCATAGAGGGGGAACTAGACGTTGCCTTTATTGAGGGTAGTGTCAGCACAGAAGAAGAAGAGGAACACGTTCTCGATATCAGGAAAAGGGCTAAGATACTTGTCGCAATGGGTAATTGTGCAGTGGCAGGTGGGCTCCAAGCAATGTACACTGGTGACGGTGAATATAACAAACGGCTTCATAATGTGTATGGTGATGCAAAATTCTTCATTAAACCTGTTGAAGCAAAACCCATTGACGCATATGTTGAGGTGGATTACTATCTTCCAGGTTGTCCTATTGATCAGAAACAAGCTTTTGCACTCATTTCCAGACTGATTCATGGTGCTGTTCCAGAGGTAAATCTGCATCCAGTCTGCCACGAGTGCAAGCTAAATGAAAACCACTGTTTATTATTGGACAAAGAGTTCTGTTTGGGTCCTTTAACTGCAGGAGGTTGTGATTCAGCATGTCCAAATCATGGGCTCGGATGTGTTGGTTGTTGGGGTCCACTAGAAGATGGTAACTTCAAGCAACAATTCAAACTCTTGGAAAGTTTTGGAATATCTAAGGAAGAAATCACGAGAAAAATCAGGAATTATGGAGGTCATAAGATCCTGAAATATTTGGAGAACCTTTGATTGCGGAGGAATAAGTAATGACAAAGAAAGAAATCGTTATTGAACCTCTAGCCCGAGTTGAGGGTCATGGAGGAATAAGAGTAGAGATTGATGGGAACAAAATTAGCAATGTAGAAGTACGAATACTTGAAGGTCCTCGACTCTTTGAAGAGTTGGTCATCGGTAAGACACCTGAAGAAGATCTAAGCATTGTTCCCAGAATCTGTGCAATCTGCAATCTATCTCACAAATATGCGGCATTGAGAGGTCTTGAGAAAGCGTTAGGTGTTACAATTCCTCACGTTACACAGGAATATCGTCATCTGACTCATCACGGTGAGATAATTGAAAGCCATAGCCTCCATCTTTACTTCTTAGCGCTACCAGATTTCCTCGGGTATGATAACGCTGTAGCAATGGCAGACAAATATGGCGATGTTGTTGTTAAAGCATTGCAACTGAAGAAATTCGGTAACAAGATTATGAAGTTGATGGGTGGAAGAATGATTCATGGTGAAAATCCCGTTTTGGGCGGATTCAACAAACTCCCGAGCAAGAAAGATCTAGTAGCTATCAAAGAAGAAGCAGAGGAATTATTGCCCTTTGCAATGGCAACTATTGACATTCTTGCAGGGCTCGAAATTGATGACCACATGGAACGAGAAACTCAATTCCTTTGTTGTAAACCACCTCATGATGGCTATGATTACTATGGCGACGTTCTCATCACATCAGACGGAAAGGAACATCCTGCTGAGAACTACAGGAATGTCGTAGTTGAGAGAGTAGTAGGCCATAGCTTTGCAAAGCGTGCAATGTACAACGAATCACCGTTTACTGTAGGTGCCCTTGCGAGAGTCATCCTACTGAAAGATCGGCTAAATGGCAAAGCAAAGGAAGCTTGTGATAAGCTGTTCAATGAACGCTGGTACCGTAATCCCCTCTACAACAACTTTGCTCAAGCAATAGAACAAGTATTCTCTCTTGAGGGTATTATCAAAGTTGTAAATGAACTACTTGAAAGTGATCCTCCTGAGATTGCACAACGCACACAGGAAAGTGGTTCTGGTACAGGAGTAATTGAAGCTCCTCGTGGTACACTCATCCATTCTTACACGATAAAGGATGGAAAAACAACAGCTGCAGACTTCATCACACCAACTGCTATGTTCCTTGATGACATCGAGCAATTCATCCGAATAGGTGGAGAAACCTTGCTTGAGAAGAATCAGATGGATAACATCGAGCTCAAGTTCGAAATGATTGCACGTGCATATGATCCTTGCATCAGTTGCAGTGCTCATCTTGTTGAAGTTGTATACAAATAGATTCAATATTTGCAGACTCGTGGGTGTAACTTGTTGCACTCACTAACTCTCTTTTTTTTGTTATGTCATATGACTTATACTCAATGTTACAAATTGTAACGCGAGTACTATTTTGTGGAGTGTCTGAAATGAAAGTTGTCGAAAACAGCGAAGAGAATATAGCTATATGTAAGCAATTCTGTGGCCCGTGTCCTACGTTCAAGCCAAATGCTTTGAACACTGTAAAACCAAATATGCTATTCTGTTCACGTGGTCAATCTGAAAAACCTGTAGAGGAGATTGAAGACAAAGGTTGTAGTTGTTTTAGTTGCCCGATAATGAAAGACCATGAGCTTAAGGGTGGATGGTTCTGTATGCACGGAATCGAGGGCAGAAAATAGCTTTCAGCGTTGAAACAACAAAGACGGGCGAGTCACTGGACATCTGTGGCCGCTCACAATTATTTTTCCGGATTCATATCGTTTCTATCATGGATTTTGTGTCTAATCCAATCCATTGGTGCATATAGAGCAGATCGAGGACCAGAAAATCTCATCACTCGCCGAATCTCTTCACGCATTGTTGGACGATAACAATGAACAGGACATTTCCGACATGTCGGTTTATCCTCTTGGTACTGGCATTGTTCCAATCTTTGGTCAGAATACTCCAGCAAATTTTGACATTCTGAACAAAGAGTTTTGCTAGAAGGCCCATGTTTCTTACCACAATACAGACGAATGAACTTCTCAACAGTTTCTTTCTGTTTCTGTATCTTAGGGCCGATGTTGGAAGAATTCGATTCATCACCCATATCAAAAGTCACCAAGGGTTCTTTGTATGAGTTGGTTTACCCTATTTCAAGAATACCATAGTGACATCCGATACGGTAATCCTTAAGATAGGAAAAACTTCGCAGCTCTCAACAGTACCGGTGTAATCTCATGGTCCAATACTGTCCTATGGTCAAGGGTCTCTGTCGCGGTAATTATTGCGATTTCTGGGCGAGAGTAAAGATACGTAAACTCTCTCTTGATGAATTAGTTGTGAGTATTCGAGAATATATCGTGGAATTCACTGGAAATCCAATGTCAAAAGACCAAGCTATACAAGAATACTGGAAACAAATTGGCATAAAGAACATGGACCGAGTGTGTGAGGAAGAGCCAGACCTCTGCACAAAAATGATGGATGCCGAGGTCTTGGCAAAGAAATGATGTGTACTAGCTCACTTCAGTAGGTACAGGTATCATATTTCCTCTATTAATGATCCATTTTGGATCAAGAGATTTCTTTACAGCTTGCATCTCAGAGATACCATCTGCACCGTACATTGCTTCAAGAAACGCTCGCTTGAGCTTTCCAATACCATGTTCGGCTGCAACAGTTCCTCCAAGTTCGACAGCTCTCTTTGCAAAGGTCATGTAGTTATTCATTCCCTGCTCAACCTCCTCATTGTTACGAGGAAGCATATTGCAATGCAGGTGATTGTTACCAATATGGCCGAAGATGACGTATTCCATTCCTTGCTCTTCGAGTACTGAGCGATAGTACTTGAGATAGTCACGCAGTGCTTCATCAGGTACAGCCATATCAGTACCGATTTTGTGCACCTCGTGATACTCTGCTTTTCGTTGAGCAATTAGCCCATTCACAGTTTCTGGAACAAAATGACGAACCGCTTTCATCTTTTCTAACTCAGTCCAGTCCAAGCCTGCCCAACTAGATTCAGAGGATGTGTTGTGCTTGTTGAGAACCTCCTCTAATCCCATGACCATTTCTTCCATCTGCGCTTCAGCATAGGAAAACTCGAAGAACACGATTGCCTTTGTGTCAGGTTTCATAGCAGGTACAGTGATACCGGAGGTGCTTGCTTTCTCCTTAATCATTTCAATTGAATTAGGACCAAAGTACTCAATGAAATCCATCTTCACGATAGATTCTGGTGCTCTGATGTCATAAACAAAATTCACAGCGTCATCTTCACTGGGGAAGAATGCCATCACGGTCATGATATTTTCAGGTAACTTATGAAGCCCGAGTTCAACTAAAGTGATGACACCCAGAATTCCCTCGGAACCAATGAACAAATCGATAAGATCCATATCGGGTTTAGCAAAAAGTCCTGCAGCATTTTTTGTTTCAGGCATCTTGTAGCTTGGTATACTAACCTCTACATCAGTGCCATTGCTCATTGTAATGATGAATTTACCATCTTTGGAAATCACATCACCTCTATTGATATCAAGAATGTCACCATTGGCAAGAACTACTCGGATTCGACAGACCCAATCTCTAACTGCACCATATTTGTAGGTCTTTGCACCGGATGCATTACATGCAACTACACCTCCGACCCATGCACTCATCTCTGTGGGGTCCACAGGAAAAGTGAATGTGTCAGACTCTTCCAGGAACTTGGAAAGCGCTGTTTGCTGCTTTTCAGTACCCTTGCTTTCAAGTGCAGCAAGACTCTTTGTGGAAACTGCTTTCACTAAATCTTCGAGTGTAACTCCTGCTTCTGCAGCAACAGAATAAAGGGATTCATCTTCAGTATAATCCATGTAAAGAAGATTGGTCATCTTCTCAAGATTCATCGCGGTACCACCAAGTGGAACAGCGGCTCCAGTTAATCCAGTTCTTCCACCTTGAATAGTAACAGCTGTGCCTGATTCAAAAGCAAGTTTCATGAGCTCAGCAACTTCACCCTCATTCGAGGGAAATACAATCTTCTCGACAGTTCCTTCAAAGGAATGGCTTTCATCATCAAGATAGAGAGCATAAGTGTCAGTAATTTCAGCTTGATCGGTCACAGTTTTGACCTGTGAGAGATCAATTTCTTCGGGTTTTAGGGCGACAATGCGATTAGTCATTCTCTTTGCTCCTCCCAATCAGGGATAATTGATTAGACAATATCAAGGATTTGGTTACAGATACAAAAAACTAGAATAAAGTTGGACATTTATCAGATGAGTACCTAAGAAATTAACCCATGTATTCATAGGTTCTTCCTGAGACTAACCCGCAATGCCAGTGCCCATCTAACTTGCTTCGCAAATCTTGTACTCGAATTCAACATCTGAGGCTCAAAATGATACGAGTACTTCTCGATCTCGTCCAGTACATTCAGCAACGTCACAGAGTCAACAGAACCAGCCAGCTCTCCACTCACGAGCACTTCTACCTTGAGGAGAAGCGCATCAACAAAAGACGAAATCAGTGGAGGATTATCCTGCAGTGCTGGGCGCACCTTCTCAAGAAGTACATCTATCACTCCAGGGGCCTGTTGCGACTTTCCCTTCCTTCGTAATTCTTTTACTTCTTCTGCCACTCGACCATGGTCGATTGCTACTGTGAGGGGGTCAAGGGGCGGTTCTACTACTTTCTTTTTCTCATCTGGCAACTCCCAGCCCCACTCATCCTTCATCTCACTCAAGACCTTTGCCAGAAGGTCGTATGTTTCGTCAGGGAACTCCAGCTCAAACTCCTCGCCTTTCAGCTCCTCACTAACTGCATCCATGAGTTTCTCATTTGCAGTTTCAAGGGTCATCCCCTCACTCACCTCGATGCTCCCTAATCCACATCGAGGAATACTCTTGGTCACGCTCTCTATATAGAAGGTCACACTGTCCCCTTCCACTCCGAGCTCTATCGAATACAGGTGCTTAGACTTGTACCCCTTGTCCCGTAGTCTATCCTTGATGTGTTCTCTTAGAGCAGAAAGACCCTTCACACTGTCACTGGGAAGTGTGTTTACAATGGCGTCGAGGATCGTATCAGTGGTGTCCTCCAGACTCGCTCCCTCAGATATCAGGACTGTGAAGGACGTTCCCTGATAGGTTTCTCCTGTGGTATCGGACTGCGCAGACCACACAACGGCATCCTTGTGGAAGTTCGGGGAAACTATCCATTGCTCCTTTCGCTTCACAAGGTACGAACCCGGTACCCGCATCTCCTTGAGCGCTCGTGGTACAAGCTCTCTGTATGCCTCTACTAGAACTATACTCTCTCTGAACTCTCTGGGAAGACTGTTAACCTGTGGGACATCAAACTCGTGGTTCACCCACAGTCCATCTTTCATATAGATAAGAGAACCCGTCTTCAAGAGGGCAGCCAGTGCAGGACCGCTCAGTGTGATAGTTTCGAGGTTTCGCACATTCTCAGGGAGCTCTTCTGTTGTTCTTAGCATGACTCGCCAGCACATCCCATGATGGTACATTGAATCCCTCAGAATGTCATCGGGTTGACTCTGTGAACCCTCCATTGATCGCAGGTACTCCAGAATCTTACCAGCATGCTTCTGGATCCGTTCCTTCAACTCCTCCTTTGAAACTGCACACAATGGGCAGGTAGTTCTATCATGGAGTACTTCGAGCTTGAGTCCTTTTTCTTTCTGCATCAGAAGGTACTGGTCAGCAGTTGCTGGAAGCTTCAGCTCTTTGGTCTTGAAGGGCTCTCTCCGCTCCACCCAAGGCCTGAGGATCTTTGCATCACCTGTATACTCGATATTTCTGAACCTGTTCCAGATCATCTCATGTCCATCAACAACTACCTGCTGACATTGAAAGTCTGGTCTTCTCAATATCTCAAGCACATCCACAGTACGCTTAATCAAGAGATGAGTGATCTCTTTATCCTCTTCAGCTCTGAAGAAGGAGAGCCTGAACATTTTCTCTGTGGTATCCAGTGATACTCGACAGCGTACAGACTTACATTTGCGGAAGACTGCTGATACTGTTCCAAGGCCAATCTCTACCATGCTCCGAAGGAATGACCCTGGTATTCTAACAGATTGTGTTGATACATCCAAAAGTTCTCTCTCTTTCCGCAGGGTCACTGACATCAAGAGTGTTACCTGTTCTCGTGGTCGTGAATAATAGTCCATGCTTCCAATAGATGTCCAGACGTTCTTCTCTGAATCCAAGACCCAGAGTCCTTGTACTCCTCCCTGAGTGGCGATCATGATGTCCGTACTAATATCTAAGTCTACCAGGTCTGACAATGTACCTAGACGTGTCAGGTCAGTTTCTCCCCAGAAGGGACGTTCTCGACACAGCTTGTGAAGAATCTCTGTAAGTTTACCTTCTATGCCTGAAGGTAATCTGATGAAAATCGTATTCATCTCATGACTCTCAGGTCGTGTCTGAAAAGATAGGAGAAGGGATGGATGTTTCTCCTTATCATTCACAATGACTGCCTTTCCGAACTGTAGCTCGTAGACATCCTTGCTTTTGTACTGCTCCTTAAGCGAGCCTGCACGTCTAGCAAGTCTGTTAACAAGTATGGAACGGTCAAGGACCGACACCCCAGTTTGATGCTTCGCTGGATACTCTGGTTCGAATCCGAGGGTCATCAACTGCCAGGGAACAAGATACTGCCAGAGTTTCTCAATAAGATCCCGTGGCGGTTCTGATACATCTGCGTCATAGAGAGCAGTGAGAAGGAGGAGAAAGAACTGGTTACCAATGATTGAGAGGAGGTCTGTATGTTGCGCGTTTAGTTTCTTCAATACCAATTCTTGTTCTGGAGCGAGTCCCTTGGAAATCCTTGTTCTATTGGATCGAAGTTGGTGCCAGAGTTTCTGACTAATCGGATGGGACTCTAGAACTGTCTTCACGGACCGCAAGACATTGAACATTTCAGCTGGGAGATTGCGACTGGTGTTCTTTCTATCTACCAATCCATTAAGAGAGGTAATGAGGTCTTTCCATTCCTGTTTCTCACCATGACGTTTCATGATGATCTTTAGTACACTCCGGATTCCTCGTAGTTCTTCACGAGTTGAATTTACTATGTCCCTTTTGTTGTATCTCAACAGACCAACATTTGGTGGATGGGTGGTAACCTTCCGTGGCGCGCCATAAAGGCGGCTCTTCCTGTACTCTCGTCTATGGTTGATACGGACCAGTGGTTCAATACGGGTCACTCTATCATCATATTCCTTTTCAGTCAGATACTGGTACGGTGTGTAGCACACTCGTGACAAGAATGGTTGTGGCGATGATGGAGCACTTGGAAGTACTATTCGCTTGATGTGCTCTTTTTCTTCCTCCTTTGAATCTCCGGATTCCTCTTTATAGAATCGTTGCAAGTGTGGGACAAATTCGAGGAGTGCCTCTTCGGCATCATCATCCCATTCTACATGAGTCCCCTGTTTCTGACGGGAGTATGAAGAGGACCTGAGATAGAAGGTGTTCTGACTGATGATGTTCTCTTCTCTTGCACTGTCCGGACGGAATCTCTCACCCCACTTGTGCAGGGGAGGTATCAGGATTGGAGCGACTGTAAAGTCATCATTATTTTCTGTGACCAGCCACCGTTGATCATCGTCAACTGGCACATAGGAGCCATACCTTCGGGGAGCAGTGGGAATATTGTAGATTATCACATCCACAATGTTCATCCAGGGACTGGCACTATAGAAGGGAGCAATACTTCTTGTGTCATAGCGTTGACTTGTTTGGGTAGTTGGAACAGGTCTATCAAACCATAGTATTGTAGAATGCTCTGGAATATCATTCAGGAACTGAGTAAGGAACCTATTCATTAATGGTACTCTATCTCTTCTGTTTGAGCTCGGTACTCTATCAAAGCCAGTGACCACGATGACAGGTCGTCGTACTCCTTTGAACTGGGACATGATATTCTGTTGGACTTGTGTGAGGGCGATAGTTCCTTGCAGATAAGATGAAACTGCTCCACTCAGGTCGATGAACCTGACACGTCTTCTGAGAAAGCGTTTGATACTGGATGGTTGTAATGTGGTCCTGAAGATACGCTTTCTCTTCTTTGGGGTTGCCAGTGCTCCTGAGAGGTCAAACCAGAGGACATCTCTGTGGTTCCCCCTGGTCCGTTTGTGGAGAAGCTCAAGCCCATTCCATCGCGCCGCTATTTGTGCGGCAGACTGTGCAGGAGACCCCTTCCCTGATACTGTGAGATAGAGGATGAACTCACGATTATCATCTCTTTTCTCTGAATAGTGAAAGGGGTCAAGATAATCGACCTTCTTGACAGGAGTGGCTTCTTTTCTCTCTGAGTCACTGAAGAGCACAAGACCCATTCTCAGATCTTTGACTTCAGGGTTGATATGAAAGTGTTCTCTCTTTGTCAGAGTTGCCCTCTCTGATTTGTGGTATGCTTCAAGGACTAGCTCCTTGATATTATCGCGAAGGAGTTCCCAATTCTCCTTAAGATCCACAACAAGTACGCCCTTCTTCAGACCTGTTGGTAGGTGGAGGTCTCTTCGAGCATATCGAGAATAACTCTTGATGATCTCTCTCTCGTAGGCATTTAGTTGTTCTCGCTCATAGTCAATGGGTGTAGCATCGATAACTTGTTGCCATTCATCGTCTTCAGATCGTCTGAGTTCCTTTGTGTGCTCCATTACCCGTCTACTCCGGTCCTTTGACTTCGTGAAAGTAGCATACAGATCCAAGTTGTAGAAGCAGCGCGTCTTAATTTCTAGTAGCATACATGGTTCCCAGATATATTCAAGATGAGCATCATCAGCTCGGTGGAGTTCCTTTCTCCTGAAGAGAATGATATCGACTCTTCCTCGACCATCTGTAACCGGCACCTCACAGACAATGAGGAACTCGGACTTTTCTGAAACCATCTCGTCCCCGTATCTGAAAATACTTGAGAGAGAGAAGGGTCGAGTGGTGAACTCTGAGTTGGATACAAAATCGTGGAATGAAACACCCAGAGTCCGGCTCTGTTCGAGAAGGTCCTTCAGGATATACCTTGCATCATTACGACCAAGAATCTTCTTCTTGATCAGTCCCTGTAATTCTTTGACGCGTTTCTTCAAATCAGAACTCCTCGTGACATCACAACTATCAGCAAGGTCTGCAAAGAAGGAATCCAAGAGAGGATACTTGGAGTTGGAATTGAATGCCTCTTCTGTTATCATAGTATCTGATGAATCATGTTTGTCTTTGAAATTAGAGTCTACGAGAAACTTAGACAGGCTCTCTTTCAGGAAATGAGAAACCTCCCCTGTGATGGACAGTGGACGACCATTGGTCCCTCCGTACCTGGCACGAATCTCTTCTACAACTCCCCTGAGGACCTTTACACTCCCCCTGACAAAACCATATTCTATCTTCCTCTGTTCTGTATAGACCTGTTCAAGAAAGGGAGTAAGTCGTCGAACAAGTTCATCAAGATATCGTCGTGCATCCCTCATTGGGACTGAATACTTCAGGCACTGACGGACCAGCTCTAGTCCATGGGGGCGTATCATATCTACAAAGTCAAGTTCAGCGGCTGTATGTTGGGGGGCAAATTCAGGGATACGAGCATTCCCAGGATAGACCCATCTTATTTTCCCATCCTCAGTGTAGGTTTTCATAGGTGGTGGGAATTGAAATTTTTCAGCTCCAATAGTTCTGATTATTGCTCCATAGTAGTCTGCAAGATTGTTGATGTATTTCCTATCCTCTTTCCTCCGTTTTCTCTTGGTTTCAGTATTTCCGTAAGGTACTGAAGTATTGAGGACTATCTTGTGATGACTACGACGAGCATTTCTCTCAACTATTTGAAGATGGGATGCATCTGGTTTTCCTTTCTTCTTAGAATTGTAATATTTCTCTTTACCCTCCCTCAAGATTCTCTTAATTCCTTTACATCCTTTTCCACCCTCATACAGATGTTTTGTGGCTTTAGTGGTCCTGGTTTTCGCTAGATATGCTGTTGCAGATAACCCTAGTTGCAGGGATCGGGTGAGAACCTTCCCGGGGTGGGGAGGGAATCTTGTGGTCTTCATCTTGCTATCCTATTAATTTGGTCGTACAATATAAATAATATGTAGAGTATTTTGAATATTGATATCTAAGCCTAGAAGCAAAATCTGAATAAAATATGAGGTTAAATAGTCAATACAACTACTAATCTTGTTAAATATATTATGACTTTATATAGTATCTCCAAGGTTAAATGTCTGGAGAAAAGACGATGACACAAGATGTCCAGTGCCAATCCTGGAAGCAGGGGCATAGGTCTAAACCAAAGCCAAAGCACAAATCAATGACTGGCAAATATATTATGACTTCATTACGAAGCGCATATCTTGTTGAATCGTTTTCTCTTAATTCTGTAGAGCGAGTTGTTTCTCGAAATGGTCAAGGAAAAAGACCGGACCCTAATTACCGAAGAGATAGAAAACAGGTTTCACAGCTTGCCTCTATCTTGAGAGGAAGTGGAAAGAAGGTCAAGAGCATAGACCTTGAAACTCTCACGCTTCATTTTAGTAACTACGTAGAGGCTGTGAATCTCCTTCTCTCACGGATTTATTCCGATCCTAAACGAGTAGATGACCTTGGTAAACAATTGGCAGAGTACAGGGGTAGAGCATATACATTTCTCAGAAAGGAAAAGGACCTCTGTTATGAACACAATAAGGATATCAAAAAGCTGGTCTATGAACGACTTCATCGGAATGTCCTTGAACAGACTGGCAGGATGCTCCTTGCTGACTGGACTCGAAGACAGTTGTTTACAGCTGCACTGAAGTACCTTGAAACCTCCCCTCAAGACACAGTTACTCTGCTTAGAAGGAAAAGGATTCCCTCCTTCTTGATCAGAAAGGTACGAGACTCCTGTGATTCCACAAAGAACAATGGCTCAGGGTATCATTACGCAATGGGAGTGTTAAGGCAGGTACGTCTTGCCATTGACACACACGTCCTTGATACTTTATGTTTCGAGATAGGTTGGAGAGCAAGACAACGGAAGAAGGTTGCATCCTTACTGAAGAACAACTCAGTAGAGTATCAGCAAGTCTATGGTATTGTGACGAAACTTATTGAACACTGGGTAAAGAAGGGTTATCCCTTTTCCACTCCTCAGCTTCGAAGTTATAGTCTTGACTTCTCTGCAAGTACTGAGAACTCTACAGGGCAGGGGTACTGGTTCACTCTTGACAATGAGCGAGAGAACGAGATACTCATGCATCTCAAACTCCCACCGGGAATTGATGGATCTCCTAATGATGATTCTCCTTACAATGAAAAGACCCTCACCTTTCGTTTCCTTGACTGGCTTCCTCGTGCTGCCAGCAATGATAGAAGGAAGGCAGAAACTGCCAGAGAGAAACGTGAGAAGAATCGGGCTGAGAGTCTAACCTTTCGTGCTGCAAAGTTCGAGGATATGCACACTCAACTCATGAATACAATTCAGTTCCAACATACAGCCCACAATCTATATAGACTGAAACAAAGAAAAGGCATAGACCCTGAGGAGATAATCAGACTCCAAGAGCAGGTCAAAGCCTTGAAGAGGTCGCGAAGGAGCGCCCCACCACGTCTTCTCTTAAGAGGACATAGAGTCACATTACAAATCCCCTTCCTCTCTCCTAATGGAATAGTGAGCTCTGAAGTTTTTGGTGACCGGGAATACTCCACCAAGGCTGGTGCTGACAGGGGCCTAAGGGCTCCAGTGGCTCTGTCTGTGGAGAAGGAACAGTCCTTTGAGGACCTTCTCATCACTGTGGGGAACTTGGTGAAGAAGCGAGAGAGTATCAGAAAGTTTGTATCAGAGCTCACCTCTGAAGTTACATTGAAGAAGAACAACTGGGACAAGAAACGGTCAGGACAGAGTTATCCGACGCAGGTCCAGAAACAGGACCAACTGATAGCAGCGTCGTGGAGAAAGATTCGTCGTCTGGACCGTGAGATTGCCCGTCAAGTTGCCTCAAGGACTGTATGGTTCTGTGAGGAGCATAGAGTGAAGAAGTTGTTCTTTGAGGACCTGCGGAGCTTTCAGGCTCATGCTGGTTCAAAGGACCTATCGTACAACCTCTCCTCCAACATGTGGGGGAAGATCATCGACACTGTTCGCTACATGCGGGAGTCACTGGGTCATAGCAAATATAGTGTGTGGACAGTGAACCCACGATATACTTCTCAGACCTGTCATGTGTGCGGAGAGAGAGGAGTAAGAGTAGAGGATGAAACCTCCACCACCGAGAGGAAGGGTGGTGAGTACTTCTACTGTTCCAAGTGCGATGAGCACTTCCATGCTGATATCAATGCAGCACGGAACATAATTCATGTTCAAGATTCCAGTGTCGTTCCTGGAAGGACAAAGGACTCATGTCCAACTTTGCCCACTTTACAATGAACGATTTGGTCTGGTAAATGCGAGTATCCTTTTAAGAACAGAATAGACAGCCTCGTAAACTCACTCCCACATCTAGAATTGAGGAATACAACTTGAGAATTGCAGCGATATCAGATCTACATGTGCTTCCTGATGGTAGTGATAGAGACCTCCTTGAAAGTATCAAGCGAAGAGTAAAAGAAGTAGACCCTGATGTCTTTGTCATTGCTGGTGATATCAGCGACCGTCTGGATATCCTATCTGATTCATTATCGCAACTGAATGTTGATTCATGCACTAATCTCTATGTAGCAGGAAATCATGATATTTGGTTCGAAGATGGAGAGAGTCCAAGCTCTGTTGAAAAATACTCAAAATACTTGGGTGAAGTCTGTAGTAAGAATGGTTTCATACATCTTCCCGATCATCAATTCATCAGTGGAAATACTGCATTTGTAGGCAGCATCGGATGGTATGATTACTCATTCAGAAAACACGAGTTAGAAATTCCGATAGAACACTATGAACAAAAAGAGTATCGGGGTGCAGTTTGGTACGATTTATTCAAGATTGATTGGGGTTACAGAGATATAGAAGCTACAGACCTATTCAATCGAAAATTAGAATATGATCTCTCAACGCTTCCCGAGAATATCACCCAAATTGTGTATGTGTCACATCATCTACCCTTTCGTGAATTAACAATCTACAAAAATCGACTTCCATGGGATTTTCATAGTGCATTCATGGGTGCACAGAGCACCGGTAAAATCTTAGAGAATGATGGAAGAGTAATTTTGTCAATATCTGGACATAGCCATATCAGAAACATGATGTCTGCTGGAGAATTAACTGCAATTACTGTTCCCCTCGGGTATGGTAGACCTGATCTTGACAAGCTTGATGATTTTGTTAGAGATGCTGTTGCTGTGATAGAAATTACAAAGGACAGTGTCAACATCCCAGATTTTGTAAAAGGGGACATATGTGCGGACCTTCCATATATCGCTTCAAGGCACTAATTCGACTCGACACATTAATGAGTAGGAGAACCATCTACATCAGTTACTCTGCTTTGTGCTTCAATCAGAGGAAACCAAAGTCGTGAATAGTACAATGAAGAAACCTGGCTGGGAAATCATCGCCGCAATCGGAGTCATCATAATGACCATTATTGCGAGCTACTTTGTTTTAGTTCACAATATTGCCGCGGCAGTCCTTGTTATCTTCGCTGGTACATACATACTCATTTCCACAGAGAAAGTGAATCGGACCGCAATGTCATTATTAGGAGTGGCACTTGTAGGTGTGATTCTATTCATCGCATTAGAAATTTCCGTTCTTACCGGTATTGATTATGGTGGAGTGAAGTTTTCTGTACTCATCGCTCACATCGATTGGACCACAATTATCTTCATCATTGCAATGAGCATAATCGTGTCAGTAGCTGCTGCCTCAGGACTATTCCAATTTATTGGGTTAAAAATTGCGGCAAGAAGCGAAGGCGAACACAAAAAGCTATTCATCACGTTTCTTATTTTTGTATCAGCGGTCAGTCTATTTTTTGATACTGTTTCAACTATGCTTATTGCAGCGCCCCTCACTATTGAGATTTGTAGAGCTCTTGAAATTGATTTCAAACCGTTCTTAATTTCTGAAGCGATCGTGTGTAATTTTTCATCAATACCATCGATTGTTGGTGCAGTACCGAATCTCGTTATTGCAGGTAGAACAGGATTGGATCCTGGGTTTCTCTTCATAGTTATGATGCCGCTTTCAATCATTCTCTTTCTTGTTAGTGTACCAATCTTACTGAGGTGGTACAATTCAACATTTGGGATAACAGAAGAGATTAGAATAGATAGGGTTTTCTCAATTGATCCTACTACTATGATAAAAGACCGATGGGACTTCAATATCTCTGCAGGGGCCCTCATCCTCTTAGTTATTGGTTTTGCATTAGGACCAATATTTGGTATAGTTCCACCAATGGTGGCATTGGTCGTAGCAGGCTTCTTACTTCTCTTGGCACATGAACGAGCGAATGAGTTCCTTAACAAGGTTGGATGGCCGACTGTATTCTTTCTAGTAGGTCTGTTTGGCCTGGTTGGAGCCCTTGAAATAACAGGTCTTATTGATGCATTGGCGGATGCTATTGCCCCAATTATTGGTAATGACGCAAATTTCGCCACTGTGTTTCTTATCTGGATACCTGCAATGCTTTCTGCCTTCCTTGATAATTTGCCAGTTTCTGCAGTACTTGCACCTATTGCACTAGAGTTCGGTGGATTGAGTCCTGTTATTCCTCTTGCGCTTGTCTTTGCAGTGAACATTGGAGGATATATTTTCACACCACTCGGTTCACCTGCAAACATGGTTGCCATAGGATTATCAGAACGAGAACATGATCCGATTTCATTTATCGAGTTTGTGAAAATTGGAACACTTCTAGGACTTATCCATCTAACGATTGGAAGTGTATACCTAGTACTAGTAAATAATCTACTAGTTTTCCTTGGTGGATAGCTATCATTAAGAGCATGTATGATTACGCTCCGAGTGTCTGCAACAGTCAATAAAGAATCCAATAAAAAAGAACACATGAAGTGAAAACATGCAAGAACCCGTAGGAACTCTAATCCTTCTAGTCTTCATTGGTACGTACATAGCCATCTCAAGTGAGAAGGTAAATCGAGCTGCATTGTCCATGACCGGAATGGGGTTCGCGGGACTTGTTCTTTGGGGTTATGGCATCGGTTTCAATACTTTAGTTCACAGTATTGAATGGAGTACGATACTATTCATCGTTTCAATGATGGCGATTGTATCAGTTGCTGGCCATTCTGGGATGTTTCAATATATTGCACTAACACTAGTAAGACCAACAGGCGGCGATACAAAACGTTTGTTCACTGTGTTTATTGTCTTCGTCTTTGCAATATCTATTGTTTTCGATACAACTTCAACAATATTGATTATGGGACCTCTCACAATTGAGGTGTGTAAAGCTCTAGAGATAGACTTCAAACCGTTTTTGATAGGTGAGGCAATAACATGCAATTTTGCTTCCATCCCATCAATTGTTGGCGCCGTTCCAAATCTGGTTATTGCAGAAAAGGTGTTTGAAGCAGGTGTTATTAGCTTTAACGCGGCTTTTCTGTTTGTCATTCTTATGCCTCTATCAGTAATCCTGCTTATTGTTACTCTCTTTATTCTTCATAGAATCTTCAAAGAGCAACTCGGTGATTCCACAGATGAGAAAATAGATGAGGTTTTTATTGTAGAACCGCAACAGATGATTCGATCGAGAAGTGATTTCTACCTTTCGCTGGTTGCAATAGCAATACTGACACTCGCTTTCACTTTCGGACAGGGGTCAGGACTTGAACCACCACTTATTGCTATTATTGTCGCCTTCACGGTACTTATGATGACACGCGAACGAGTAGAGAATATTCTATCAGAGATAAACTGGAACACAGTCTTCTTCCTGATTGGTATCTTCGGGCTTGTAACTGCACTGAAGATTGTAGGTTTTATCGATGATATTGGAGACGCTGTTAATGCATTTGTATCAGGAGATGTTGGTGGTGCCGTTGCATTTCTCGTTTGGGTTCCTGCGGTACTCTCTGCGATCATTGACAACATACCAGTTTCGATTATTCTCGCACCTATTGCTGCAAATCTAGCAGTAGTCACACCGGTCTTTCCAGCGATTCTTGTATTTGCTGTGAACGTGGGTGGATATTTACTACCAATCGGAGCTCCAGCAAATCTGCTTGCTATGGCTATGTCTGAGGATGAGCATGATCCAATTAGTTTCAAAGCATTCGCTAAGATTGCAACGCCTATGGCAATAATCCATCTGCTCATTGGGACAGGATGGCTCTTTCTAATGTCATTAATGATCTAAATCAAAAAGAGGTGGCGCCAAGCACCCGCTCAATGGCCGCCGGGAGGACGACACTACGGAAACTAGACGCCAAATTATAGTTACAAAATTCACTTAACTATTTTTAGTTGCTGCCAAAAATGCGCATTTTGATATTTTGCACGTTATGTCACAGACTCTATGTTTATACGGGACTATCTAGGGAAAATCATCAGTGAAGAATAAGAGGTCTTGAAATTTGGCAAAACGAGCACGGTGTCCGCATTGTGATAGGCTCTTCAATCGTGATGTTCTTGATAGACACATCATGCGATGCCGCGAAAGAACTCGTACTGCCGCAGTTAGAAGTCCACAGAGAGGGAGAAAGACAGTTATCATTGATGGGAACAATATTGCATATCACCTCTCACCAAACGGAAAACCCCAGGTGAACAATCTCTTACTAGCTCAACGAAGTCTAGTAAATGGAGGATACAAACCAGTCTTCGTAATTTCAGCAGCCCTTGTACATAGTATTGACAAACCAAATGTACTACAGACTTTGATTAACGACTTGGAAGTGGTCCGAGCACCTAGAGGGACTAATGATGATCTGAAGATTATCACGATTGCACAGGATAGAAATGCAGACATTGTTTCAAATGATAGATTCTTGGATTGGTTAGACAGATATCCATGGGTGTCAGACAGGTTGAGGAAGTTTAGGATGACTCCTTCTGGTCTGATTTTGACCTAGATTATACCCCAAAATCGTATCCGTCGAAAGCATTAAAATCAATCACGAAATGACCACTCTAATTGCTAATAGAAAGAGTTGGTGCAAAATGAAAATCAGCGAATTGCGAAGTATGTATCTGAAATTTTTCAAAGAGAAGGGACATTCAGTTATAGCTTCAGCATCATTGATTCCTGAGGATGACCCGTCGGTACTATTCATCTCAGCAGGAATGCACCCCCTGGTTCCATATCTCTTAGGACAACCACATCCTGAAGGTGTTAGACTCACCAATTTTCAGAAATGTATCCGTACAACTGACATTGATGAAGTTGGAGATACAACCCACCTCACATTCTTTGAGATGTTGGGAAACTGGAGTCTAGGAGATTACTGGAAGAAAAAAGCAATCACGTGGAGCTATGAGTTCATCACTTCGAAGAAGTTGATGGGACTTAATCCAGACAAATTATCAGTCACCGTTTTCGCTGGAGATAAGGACTCTCCACGAGATGATGAAGCAGCTGAGGTCTGGCGAAGTGTTGGAATTCCAGATGAGCGTATTTTCTTCCTCAGCAAAGAGGATAACTGGTGGATAGCAGGCAATAGCGGTCCTTGTGGCCCGTGTTCAGAGATGTTCATAGAAGTCGATGAGATGCCCAAGTGTGGACCGGATTGTCGACCTGGATGTCACTGTGGTCATTATGTTGAAATCTGGAACGATGTTTTCATGATGTACAACAAGAGAGAGGATGGGAAATACACTCCTCTGAAACAACAGAGTATTGATACTGGAATGGGAATTGAGCGAACGATTGCAATGCTACAGGGAGTACCTTCTGTCTTCGATACTGAAGCATTCACTCCACTGATAGCGAAAATCAAAGAAATGTCCCCATTGGAGGAATTTTCCGAGGAAGAAGAAAATCAGATTCGAATCATTGCAGACCATGTTAGATCTGCTGTGATGATAATGGCGGATGATAGGCAGATACGACCCTCAAATGTTGAGCAGGGGTACATTGTTCGTCGCCTTCTTAGAAAGTCTATTCATAGTGCAGACCGATTGAACATTGCCACGGGATTCATGATTGATATCACAGAGATAGTAGTTGACATGTTCAAAGATATCTACAAAGAAGTTGAACGCAATAAAGAGTTCATTATTAAGAACCTCAAGGCAGAAGAAGAGAAATTCAGAAAGACATTGACGAAAGCCTTGCGAAGATTCGGTAAGATCTTCGATGAATCTGGAACTGTCACCGGAGAAGATGCTTTTCTACTCTTCACAAGTTTTGGACTACCTCTAGAGATGACAAGAGACCTAGCTGAAGAGAGAGGAATTGTCATAGATATGGAAGAATTCACAAAGCAGTTCGAAGAACACAGAGAAAAGTCACGAACAGCAACACAAGGCAAATTCAAGGGTGGATTAGCAGACCACAGCGAAGCAATAATGAAACTCCATACTGCGACTCACCTTCTGCAAGCTGCACTTAGGAAGGTTCTAGGTGATGAAGTGACTCAGAATGGTAGCAACATCACAGATGAACGACTTAGGTTCGATTTTAGCTTTTCAAGAAAACTCACTCCAGAAGAGGTCGAACAGGTTGAAACAATGGTCAACGATATTATCGCCCAAGATGTTGCAGTTGAACAATCCTTCATGAAATATGATGATGCTATTGCCAAGGGAGCTCTTGCCTTCTTCAAGGAGAATTATGGTGAAGAGGTTTCTGTTTACCATGTGGGTGATTTTAGCTTCGAACTCTGTGGAGGTCCACATATGGAAACTACCGGGATTCTTGGTAAATTCAAAATTGCCAAGCAGAAGAAGATAGGTGCAGGAATAGTACGAATTAGAGCGGTTCTTGAATCCTGAATCACATACCAGATGTGGCACAAGGTCTATTTAGCTTGATTCAATCAGTTTTCTTCGTTGTAGTATAACTACCAGTACTAACAAGGAGAAAGAAGTGATGGGAACATTCTCGAAGATCTTTGGATCAGGAGATAAGAAATTACAAGAGCAAGCAGCAGAGTGCCTACGTGTACTAAGTAAATCATTGCAATCTGCAAGTGCTAAAATGAAGGTGACTGCAAAGCTCTGGGTTGAAGGTGAGCATGAAAAGTTAGATGAACTTGAGGAAGAAGTTATCGAACTTGAGCGAAAAGCGGATAGAGCTAAAGAAAATCTTATTGAAAATATTCTGGCAAAACATGCCTTTCTTCCACAACAGACCCAAGAACGTCACAATCTAGCTTTGCATATGGATTCCGTTATTGACGCTGCGGAAGATGCAGTGCGCATGATGGTGATAGGAAAGGGGATGAAACCACCAGAAGAGATTCTTGAAATCGCAGAAAAATGCTGGATTTGTACAGACCTTTTACAGGATTCAGTCAAGTATCTCTTCAAAGACTTCGATAAATCATCAGAAATCACGCGAAAAGTGGATTTGGTTAGAGAAGAAGCTCGAGACATTCAATACAAATTACTCAAGAAGTTGTTCAGAGATCCTGACTGTGACTATAAACCAATTGAGGTTCACTTCTACAAAAGTGTGTCTGAGAGAGTGCTGGAAGTAGCCATCAAGGCTGAATCGGCCGCGGACTTTATTCGAGAACTGGCAATCAAGTACTCATAATCAGGAGACTCGCTCTTTGGAATTCGTCACAGTACTAATGCTAGTCATAGGTTTTGTCGTTGCATTTGCGATTGGTAGTAACGACGAAACTATGAGCCCTGCAGTAGGAGCTCGAGTATTTACTGTGAAAGTTGCTGTAATCATAGGAATGATCATAAATTTCATAGGTGCAGTTTCATTAGGTGGGGGTGTTTCTGAGAAAGTCGGTTCAGATCTCGTCATGGACAATACCCTCAGTACTGAGATGATTTTTGGTATTTTAATTTCGATGGCAATCTGGCTGTTAGTAGCCTCGGCCACAAAGGGATTGCCTATCAGTACAACACAATGCATAGTTGGTTCAGTTATTGGAGTAGCCCTTGCAGCCCCACTATTTGGAATAGCCGGGTGGGGAGTTAGTGCAGTAGATTGGGGTGTTCTTGTAGAGATTTTCATAGGATGGATCATCTCGCCTCTGATTGGATTCTTCTTTGCGGCTGTCATTTTCACTGGTGTGAGAAGATTGCAGAAGAGAGCTAGTGGATTCTATGGAAGAGAGAGACAAGAGAGAATCGCAGCATATGGTTTGGCAATTTTTCTCATATGGACTGGATTGAGTAGAGGTGGAAACGATGTTGCCAATGCTGTTGCCCCGTTAATCTCTTTGCCAGACTTTCAGACCCCAGTTCAACTTGGTGTGTTATCCATCCCGGGTTTCTACATTCCTCTGATTGTTGGTGGACTTGGAATGGGTTTTGGATTGATTATAGTTGGAAGGAAAGTGATTCAAACTCTGGCCACTGAGGTTGTCGAACTTACTCCAGCATCTGCTCTCTCTGCTAGCATTTCAGTAGCAACGATTATGTTTGTAGGTACGTTTTTGGGACTCCCACTGAGTGGAACACACGTTCTGGTCGCTGCATTAATTGCAGTAGGATATGTGTCACAGACTCCAGTAAGAATGAAACAAATCAAGAATATCCTCGTGTCCTGGGTTGTCACTGTACCAATTTCTGCTGTGCTTGGAATCATGGTCTATGGAGCAATCTTGACGTTTATGTAATTCAGATCAGTGCTTACTTTGGAATTTGGTGGATGAGAACGTATTCTTTGGCCAAGGTTCCCAATTGTTTTGCCTCATCAATTGACAGATGAACCCTTTTACCAGATTCAGGCGTGGAAGTTCGAGTGGCTTCAATGATTGCCAAGTCTGCGCCTTTTACTACCGTTTCAGCACCAGCACACATTCTCGTGTCACCAGTATACGCAACTATAGTTCCACCAATCTGCACCCTGAAACCATGAGATGGCTCTAGAATCTCTTCTTCTGAATCAGAGGGATGCTCAAGAGAATAGTGCTCCACCTCAAAGGATGTCACCTTGAAGAAATCAGTATCAAAATCAGAACCAGGTGAGATTTCATAGTACCAGATTTTGAAAGGTAGAGTTGCTCGATGCAATTCTCTATAACCTCGGATTATCTCAATTGCCTCCTTGCAGTTTGGAGGTACAATGATGTTGAGTGGTTTTGTTCGACCCAGCATTCTCATGAAACCCAATAAGGAATAGAGACCACCTACATGATCAAAATGTCCATGAGAAATAGCGATGAGGTCAATCTCATTGATGAATTCTGAATTCTCAAAAGAAGCTAGAAGGTCTCGAAGAACTCCGTCTCCAACATCTAGAAGCATCATCCTCCCAGTGAATTTCGAGGTCAATACAATCGTAGTACCTACACCCGCAGCACTGAATGGAACGTTCACATAAACTTCATCGTTTTCCCAAGTGGTTTTGTAAGCATCTAGGTCCTTCATCTATCTCTCAAATCCTAGAGGAGTCGTACTGTTTTACTAGTCTAATAAAAACTGAAGGAATATAGGATAAATGTATTGACGAAACGGATGGAGGAGTGTCGAGCCAAAAAAAGAAGCTCGACAAACTTCTCAATCGGTTATTCATATCCGAGTTTAGGAACACGTGCAAGGAAGTTCATGAAGTAACCAATCACTACTGATACAACAAGACCACCAGTTATAGAAAGAAGGATTGTCACCCAATCAGGAGTTGCTCCATAAAACATCTGCATTATAGACCAATACGAACCAGCTAAGGTCATACCTGAGAATGCCACCTTCTTCAATGGAACCTTCACAGATCTTGTCTGAAGTGCACCCATATCAACAAGAGCTGCTGCTAGAGCTCCAGCTTTGTCAGGCTTTAACTTCAAACGCTTACCAAGCTTGCCAACGGTCACCTTTGATTTAGGTTTGATAACAGCAAGAGCCTTTGGAGCGTATTCAGCAATACCTTCTGAGAAGTATGTAACCGCTGCACCTGTATCAATACCGCATTTTCCACAAGATTGTGCATCTTTCTTCCATTTCTTACCACATTTTGGACACCGCTTGTGGTCCCAAGCATTCTTAGCAGCATCACTGACACGACGAGTGAGTTCTGCCTTATCGATGCTTTCTCCACCTTTCTTCTTTGGCTTTCTTCTTAGAACAACTGCTCGTGGGAAGATACCAACGTCGGAGCCCTTTTTAGCTCCACGCATTTTACGAGCCGCAAAAATACCTCCTTGAAACTCATCCAAAGCCATAATCAAAGAGAAAACGGACATTAGTGTGAATCCAACAGTAATGAGTCCACTCACTGAGAGGATTGAGGCTGCACCAGTTGGGCCAACATGAAGAACAAAATCTTCAGTTACTGTTGTATTGACACCTGGAGATGTGAAATTTTCGTAAGTGAAACTGAATGTACCTGTTATTGTACCAGATATCAGACCAAGTCCAGAACTTTGCAGAGATGCAAGAGAAAGGGATTCATTGATAAAACCGGGTATGGTCGTGTTCGCAGGAACTGTGATTCCTATATCATCAACCTGATTTATTATTGGCATATACAGATAGGACATGGTGAATGCGTAGGATAGTATTGTTAGATTAGTATCCACGTATACATCCATGGTAAAATTGAGATTTTCAGCGAGATCAACAGGAATTGGATTTGTTGCATTAGAATCAACAGCATTCACTCCGTTTACCTTAAGTAGAAAAGCTAAGTTTGAATCACCACTCCAGCCAACAGGAACTGCGGCTTGAGCAGGTAACAGTATTCCAGACCATAGTAAACAGGTCAATGACAGAAAAATCAATAGATGTGGTAGCGACCTTCGCAACTTCTTTCTCCTCCATTAATACACGGATTAGAAGAGCTCTCAACGCAGTTCCCTTTAACTGTTGTTAGAAAATTATTCGACTATTTGAAAAGGAATGTAATCTAATCTTTGCCACCCAAGGCTTCCTCAATCTCTTTGTCAAAGGCATCATCATCATCTGGTTCATAGATGATATGGTTTTTAGGACCAGATTTGATTGGAGGTTTCCAATTGAAAAATAGACCGAAACCATAACCTCCTGCAAATGCTAGAATGAGGAATATCATCTCTATTGTTGTTGTGATAGGAATAAAGAGGCTAATTACGAGGGAAAGAATGAGGCCACCAATTCCACTGATGGCAATTCCCAAGCCAATTCTATCAACTACTATTAGGCTAGACATACCTCCAACTAAATACCCAATCATTAAACCTATGAAAAGACCAGGGATACCAACAAGAGCAATATCCAATGTATGCGTGACTTACATCAAATATTCTCCTTACTCTTTCAAGTAATTCCTAAATCACTAACTCTTTCCGATTGCGAAAGGGATTACCAACCATTCCAATGAACAATCTCAGAGATCTCTTTTCGAGTGCGTGGATTCTTTTCCTTTTCCCGGGTTCTTTCATCCAGTTTGTCGAAATCTCCTTCGTATCCAAAGAAAACAACAGTTACAATCCTTTGCTCATCCGGGATTCCAAACACTTCTTTGAGCCCATCCTCATTCCAACCAGCAGTTGGATGTCCCATAAGTCCGAGATGAACAGCTTGCAGTAACATATTTTGAACTGCTAATCCGACATCCATGGTGAAGTAGGGAAGACCATGTGCTGGACAACCACCATCCTCCTTTGCAGTTACGAGGATCATTACCGGTGCAGCTTTCCCCCAGGCATTGCCCCTGCTCAGGTGCTCATGTCCTTTTGTTAGAGATTCTGTATCTTTCAGAACCACAAAATTCCATGCTTGCGCGTTAGCACAAGAAGGTGCCCATCGACCTGCCTCGAGTATTGAATTCAACATCTCATCGGAGAGCGGTTTGCTGGTGTAAGCTCTTCCACTACGTCTTTTCTTAATTTCATCTAATAACAAAATTTGATTCCCCACAAATTATCAACTATTCCTTAATTTCCATGTATGCTCCACAGTGTTCTGGTATATCCTGATGACCACAAGCAGTACCCATCCAGCACACTAATTGATCACCTTCCATATGCATTTCTTGTCCACAATGAACAGGAACAGAAACTTCTTCGCCACATTTTGCACAAACTAAATTCGCCATAATTAAACCTCAATGGATTCTATAATGAGGGTTAATTATAGTTAAGTATATTAATTTTATGTATGGGCGATTGATGAGATGCTTGAATTTACACATCTTCAGCTAGGATAGTACTTCTTTGGATCCTCTGTGTAGACCTTCTCTTCAGTCTTATGAGCTCCCGGCGTATCAAGCTCAATATCACGTTTCAGTGTCTTATCCTCCGATAGTATCTCTTGGAATACTTCATTCTGAACAATTAGCCTTTGGACCTCATTACTTCCAGTCCAAATAGTAGCCAAGCGAGCATCACGATACAATCGTTCGATTGGGTACACATCTGTATATCCAATCCCTCCCAGAATCTGCATAGCTTCATGAACTGCAGTAAACCCTGCTTCAGTAGCGAAGACTTTAGCTTGAGAAACCTCTTTTCGACACCATTTTCCAGTATCTGCTTTCTTAGCTGCGCGGTATACGAGCCCTCGTGCTGCATCGAGTTGGGTTGTGCAATCAGCGACCTTGAAACTTATACCTTCGAATCGTTTGATAGCACGACCGAATGCTTCACGTTTGTCAGCATATCTTACTGCAATCTCCATGCATGCTCTACCCATTCCAATTGGTCCAGCTGCTGAGGTCAAGCGTTCAGGAACCATCATGGCATTGAACACAGCATTTCCGTCATCAAGTTCACCCACGAGATTAGATTCAGGTACTTCAAGATCTTTCATCACAATACGAGCAGCACCCATTCCACGACAACCCATTAACTCGTATTCTTCTTCAACCTTAACTCCCATATCTCGATCAATAAGAAAAGCACTCAGTGACTTGTGTGGCTTGGCTTCGAAGTTCGTCTTAGCATAGATAATGAAATAATCGGCTCCAATCCCACCTGCAACAAACCGTTTCTCACCATTGATAATATACGAGTCCCCTTTCTTTACTGCAGTTGTATTTGTGCCAAAGAAATCAGATCCACCTCGTGGTTCAGTCAATCCCTCACCACAGATTTTCTTTCCCTGAAGAGTTGGAAGTAGATACTCTTTCTTTTGCTGTTCAGTACCAAACTTTGCAATCCCCTCACCAACAATACTTGGTAGGGAGTAAGCACAACCAAGTGCAATTCCTAGGACTCCAACCTCTTCAAGTGCAAGAATCTCAGAAACCCATCCAAGACCTCTTCCACCGTATTCTTTGGAAAATCTTAAGCCAAGAAGATTCTCTTTTGCTGCAGCTTTGATGAATTCATATGGATACTCTTTCTCTTTACTATCCATTGCGATAATCAGGTCTCTGTCTACTTTGTCGCGAACGAATGCTCGTACTTCATCTCGTATTCTTCGTTCATCTTCGGTGATTACTTCATCAAACATCTGCCTAACCTCGCTGTATACTACTTAGAACTCTGTAATAAAGATTCAAGGGTATCCACAGAACCACCCTCTCTCTCAATACTGATTGCCTCAACGGGACATACAATTTCGCAGACAAGACAAAGAATGCAATCTGCATCATTTAGAGGATCAACGACAGGTCTTTTCCTTTCATCAGTAAATGTGACGAAGACATTAGTTGGACATGCTGTGATACATTTTTCACAACCGTAGCACAGAAGGAAGTCCACTCCAACAATGTTTCCATGAATCCTTGATGACTCATCCTTGTCAGATTGCCATATAGAATGACCATCGTGTTGACCAATTCTTGTCCATGTATCCCTGAATGTCTTGTCTATTGGCACAACACCTCAAATGACATGATTCCTTTTAGAGAATTCGAAAAACTGGATAAAAATTGCAGAACTTAGACAAGTGGTTCTGTCTAAGCTCTGTTTTTTTTTCCTAACGTCGTCTTCTAGATAGAATGATCACTACAACGACAAGTCCAACAATTGCTCCTACAGTGATCAAAAGGAGTATATCTGGAAACGGTTGCACAAGAGTTACAATGATCCCGACTGATGCAGTGTTATTTGCCATATCGTACACTGTTACATTGAATACGTGTTGACCATAGCTTAGATCATTGACCTCTATTGTTGTGTTTGCTGTAGACGAAGTGGCATTTAGTGTACCATCAAGATAAAGTCTTGAAACGTCGCATCCAGATGTTGCATCAGAAACATTCCATGAAATTGTAACTGATACTCCATTCACAATTGGTTCCATCAGAGTAATTTCAGGTAGATCGTTATCAATATTCACCGAATAATGGGCTGCTTCGTCACCAATATTTCCAACCGAGTCAATCGCCACAACATGATAGTACCAGGTTTCACTAGTCAGGTCTTCGGTGGAGAGAGTTCCATTGGTTGTGGTATAAGTACCAGTTGCGGAATCAGGAATGGTAGTGGAATTTTGATCAACTATGTAATAGTATCCTGCAATCTCGTTGACTTCAGGAGGTACTGTCCAGTTTATCTGTGGTCTTGGGTTATTGTACCATATTGCAGAATCTGGATGAGATACTGAACTAATTGTTGGAGTCCTAACTGTGGTGTCATAGTTAATTGATAGAAGAGGGTCTCCAATGATATTCATTCCATAATACCATTCTAAATATGAAGATCCTGCACTGCTTGATGAAGTGAGTGATTCTGAGAACCAATCTCTAAGACTCTCTCCAAGGGTAAGATTTTGACCCACTGGTCCGTAGAATTCGTCACAATCCATCATACTCCCAGTCTTACTACTACCTATAGTTGCTAAACTGTAGCTACCACTGAACGTGTATGTGACTCCGAGGTCGTCGGCTATCGTCCATTTTGCACCAGAACAACAGAATAGATTGTAGAAATTAAATGATGGTGGAGCAGCTTGTATCTGTGATGACGTTACTGTACCCTCACCAGAACCACCTGGTCCAAAATAATGTGTTGTTGGTGAACTATGAACACATAGATGACCCCATTGGTAGTTCTGGGTGATTCTAGTATTGAGCCAATCTGAAGCAGTTGTCGAGGTTGTTGGAAGATTCACAGATGTTACCAAGCTATATACCAATCCGCCATCATTAGACCATCGAGTACCCCAGTATCCCGACCAATCATCATCAATATAGAATAATGCTTGTCGATTTCTTGAAACTCCACCTATTCGGTAACTATGAATTCGGGCTAAATATGTATTAACGTGATTTGCAACACTTGTACCCCAAGTGAGGCATGTAGGGTCGATTCTTCCTAGGAAAATTTCTGGAAAGATGTCAGTACCAGTAGTTGAACTGTGAGCATCATAGATCCCATCAGTTGGGTTAGTGTCACTCCAAGTACCATCCAAATCAGTCAAGAAAAGATCGCAAATGAAGGTTTCAGCTGAAAATGCTCCTGCAGCAGGATGATAATACTGAGCATATGGTAAACGACCAATCAGTACTGCTCCGAGTATATCTTCAGAATCGTACCAACCTGATAAATTGGCTTTCAATTCCTCAGCGGTAGATATTGGGTTAGTGTAGAGAATTGTATGATAGCCTGTATCATTGAGATCCTGTCTATACTGTGTAACTGCAGCTGATACGCTGGAATAAAGTGAACTTTCAACTACTATTACTACAGTACCCAATCCTTGAGGAACTACAAGTTCATGTTCTATCACTGAGAGGGAACTTTCGGAAATAGTATTCTCAAAAGGCGTAATTTCTAAAGAGTCACTAGAAACAATGGAAAGACCATTTGAGGCGTTAATAGTTACAGAAGCACTACTACTTGTTTGACTAAGAAGTAGCAGACATAAAATCGCGGCGGCAAAGCCAATTTTGTTGAATTTCATCGGTGAACGACAACTCCACTCCTACAGGTTCTCAACCCTGAAACAATATGAACCTGTTGCGATTCAGTTTCGGTTTCATCTCATTTAGTATGGCTCAGGCAACCTTGGTAGCATAATACTCAATCCGTACATCAATGTCAGTAGTTGCACGATTAAGATTCTCAGCAATCGTTTTGATTTTGTGAACTACCTTTAGGCCAGTAAAATACTGATCAGGCTCACCATCATTATGGAAGCAATGAAGAATTTCATCACCATCCTCATCTACATATTGATACTCGTCTTGACCTACATCTTTTCCGAGGGACTCATCACCACAATAAGATGATTCAGTAGACATGAAATCAATGAAACAATAACCACTAGGTTTCAATACCCGGGTAATTTCATCAATCGCCTTCTTCGTATCCTTCTTAGTGAGATGACATATCGAGTTCTGAGAGAAAATGAAACTGAATGATTCGTTATCAAAGGGCATCTTGCGCATATCACCTTCGATGATGTTGATATCTAATTGGTTTTCTTCTGAGTATTTTCGTGCACTGGCGATTGCAGACGCAGAGATATCAATACCATGAGTTTCGTAGCCATACTTGGCGAACAATGCAAGAGGTGGGCGAGGACCACCAGCACCACAGTCTAGAATTTTCTTCTCAAGAGGAACTTTTTCGATTATTCTTAGGAACCTATACAGATGAGAAGGCCAGATGTGATCCATAGAAATTCGCCAAAACAAAAACACCAAAATAGTCTTCTAAATGTAATCAATACAGTAATAGTTACCTGACTGGTTGGTAAATCAAAGGCCATTCTTTTTAGGGAGTCATTCCATAAAGAATTCCTACGAAAGTAAGAAATGAGGTTAGAGAAAGTGGTGTCCGAGATATTCATTCATTACCTGACCACAACTGGACTTGAAAAATCTGTAAAGTTCAGGACAGATGAAACAGTCATTAACCTTGATCTCAGAGATATTTCGTCAGTAGATCTATTACCTCTCATCTGGTGTGAAAATCTCGAATCCATATGTATTCGTAATAACTCTCTAACTGAAATCGATCTATCTCCATTAGAGAAGTGTGGAAAGAACCTGAAAGTCATCAGTCTAAATCACAACCGCATACAAGAGATTGACCTTGAACCTCTTAGCTCATGTCCTAATCTCATAGAAGTTGCACTTGATGACAACCGAATCAAACGGGTTGATTTATCCCCCCTATTTGAATGTGTGAATCTGACTGAACTAGTTCTTGACAAAGAAGTATCATTAACTGCGGACCTTCTATTACGTTCTGTAGGAAGTTGGCCGGAGGTTCTCGTTGAACGATATCATAGAATTCTTTGGAAATCAGATACGATTGGATAGATTGGACATCAAACGGAGGAATAACTTTGGAAACAGGACTTTCTGGAAAACAAGCTGTAATTACCGGTGCATCCAGTGGGATTGGATTTGAAACAACCAAGATGTTCCTATCCGAAGGAGTGAGGGTAACTGGAACATATAATCGTGCTATGCGGGAATTAGAATCATTGAGAGATGATTGGCCAGATCAATTGGAGCTGGTGAAAACCGATCAGACCAAAGAGTCAGAAGTAGAGTCCTTATTTAACAAAGCAAATGAGAAGTTTGGCAGAGTCGACATTTTGGTAGCAAATGCAGGAATCGCTAATCATGAAGGTATAGCAATTCAAGAAATGTCTTTGAAACAATGGGAGAATACCCTCTCCGTCAATCTTACTGGTAGCTTTCTCTGTGCCAAGCATTTCTTCGTGAATCTTGAGAAACAAAGCGGGGAAACAGCATCATTGATTCTTGTTGGATCAACTGCAGGTTTCTTTGGTGAAGCATGGTATTCTGATTATGCAACTAGCAAGGCAGGTATGCACGGTCTCATGATGAGTTTGAAGAATGAGATTACCCACATTGCACCAAAAGGACGAGTGAATATAGTCAATCCCGGGTGGACCCTTACACCCATGGCTGAGGAAGCACTTGCGGACAAGGATATGATGACGAAGATTTTGCAAACTGTTCCTATGCGTAAGACTGCAACTCCACATGATATTGGATCAGCAATCTTATACTTTGCATCAGATGTACTCTCAGGCCACGTAAGTGGACAAACAATCAATGTAGCAGGTGGAATGGAAGGAAGGGTACTATTTACACCCGGAGAAATTGACCCGCCTAGTTAGATAATTATCACCGTGGTTGATGGGTTTCCGTCTTTTTTCTTTCTTCCCTTTTATTCATGGGAAAAACTCCTGAGAAATCCTTGAACACTGGAAAGTGAACTTCTGTGTCTACGCTTTTTGCACCATGTGAGTAAACACCTTGATAATCATCAGAGTGATCCCTAGGAATACGTGTCCTCCTTCTATCTGTTCCTAAACCAGAAAGGAAAAGGATTACAACACCCAGAACAATCATTGCTAAAATGTATTCAATCATTCAATTTCCTCTAATGATAGGTACTACTGAAACCATATGAATTTTCGTTAGAAACTTCGATGAGTGTTTAATCAAGACATTGGTAAAGATTGAAAACGGCTTCAGAATCACAACAACAAGATTGCGATGAGCTCCTTTGACGATATCTCACTTGCTTATGATAACTCAATAGACTGGGAATCTCGTCTTAAGAGAGAGATGCCCTTCATCCTTTCACTTATTGAGAATTCAAAAAATCCACGTGTATTGGACATGGCATGTGGTAGTGGTAGACATTCTATTTCGTTAGCAGCTCATGGAGCAGAAGTTGTTGGAATAGATTCCAGTAAGAGTATGCTCAAAGCAGCGGAGAATCATGCAGCAGAACAAGATGTGACACCTAAATTCATTGTTTCAGATATGGAGAGTATAAAGGCAACTGTTGAAGGACAATTCGACTTAATCATTTGTCTTGGAAATTCGTTGGCTCTTGTGAATGATATCGATACGTTGAAGCAGGTTGTAAAAGAAGTCTTCAATTTGCTCAAAGATGGAGGATCATTTGTCGCTCAAGTTCTTAACTTCGAAGAAATACATTGGACTGGATTCAGAACGTTCCCCTCGAAGACTGGAAAACTAAGTAATGGAGAGGAGATTACTTTCTCACGATTGTTTGAACACACAGACTATCCCTTTTCATCAACACTAGTGATGTCAGCCTTTAGAAAAGATGGTGAAAAATGGACCTCAGAAGTATCAACTCAAAAGGTCCTCAATCTGAAGCATGACCAAATGAAGACCATATTCGAAGAAACCGGTTTCAATAGTGTGGAGATATTTCCAAGTTATGAAAGAGGTCCCTTCGATAAGAAGTATGACCGTAGTATGGTCATACATTCTTTGAAGTGATTCTACACTTTAGCATCTCTTCTTCGCTTACTGACTATCGCAACAGTCAGTACGAAAATCACTCCAACCCCAGACATGGAAGGAATCCATGGAAATGCAGATCCAGTTAGCTCTCTTTCAAGAGCATCTGCTGCTGCATCCCAAGCATCTGCGATTGCAGTGAGGTGTGTGCGTATCTCTGCCAGGTCGTCTTCATACATTGATATTGCAGACGAAAGATCTCCATCATTCTCATACTGGGAGGCAATATCAAAGAAGGTCTTTGTCATCAATTTTATGCCAGATTGATAAAATGGAGTATTGACAGTGGAATTATCTGAGAACACCTCAAGATGTTCAATTGCGGGTTCACCTGCTGAAACGAAATCCTCCAAGTCTAATTCGAGTAAAACTCGTGGAAGAGCTTGAAGTGCCATTCGATAGGTTTGATGCTGATGGGTCAAGTGAGTTTCTATCACGAGACCTAAGTTCTCAATGATAGCAGTTCTAGTCTGCAGATCATACTCGTCAAATTCATCCATGAATGATGATAGGCCTGTTTCAGTGAGATCACTAGCCATTGCTCTGAATGCATCTGACCCAAAATTCCAGAAGAATACTTCTTCTGCATCAGGAGAGTAGGAGTTTCTATCACCACGCAATCGGTCTACAATATATGTTGCAAGACTTCGCTCGAAATTTTCAGGTACTCCTTGTCCGGGTTTAATAATTGTAGTCGCATACGATGCAAGCCAAGACTGATTCAGAGATGTGAAGTCAATTTCGTATAACCAACTACCATCATCTGGGTATGTAGCAGGATCATCAAAGAGTCCAATAGCTGGGTCCATGATCTGTGCAGTACCTGCAGTTTCATTATAGCCTGTGACTAAAATCGAATGGGTCGGGGTAGGATCTGTCAAACCCAGGGTTCTGAAGATGTCATAATCTTCCGCTGGAAGATTCTGTAGATTGGCATAGATTGCTACTAGGAATCCACTATCTATACTGTTCTTCAATACCTGGAATGCTCCATCCCATCCATCAATCTCAGTCCAGTTGACGTTGAATGATTCAAGTGTCAAAGAGAAGAGATGTGCAAATTCAGTACAATCACTGTCCATATAGAATTCCACTTCGAATCCGAGAAGTTCTGAGACTGAGTCTAGAATACTCTGTTGTTTATACGAAGATCCAGAGAGTAACAGTAACGTGTCGTCGTATCGTAGATAACTGGATGAGAAGCCAATACCTGTAGCTGCACTTACCTCCGCCAAGTCAAAATCAATTCCAATACTTTGTAGTGCCATTGAGAGAGTTGCCCAATAGCAGAAACCATTGGTCTGTTGCCAAACATATGGAACACCTGCAACATTGCCAGAGCTGGCTAGAGAGGATGCGTTGTAAGAATCGTCAACTGGTCCGAGTGGCTCAGTATTACCTAGAATGCTCAATGTTCCTGCTAATGACAAGATTAGCAATACCACACAGATTTCTAGTAAGAAAATAAATCGAAGCCTGGTAACAGATACCAAGCTATCGATCGTTGTACTATATTGAGGTTGTATGGTCAAATTGTACCACCTCAGACTAGTTGTCGGGACTGCCAAGTTTGCGAATTCCTGTCCAAACAAGAATTCCTCCAACCATCCATTGTACAAGGATTCCTATGAATGACATTGCAAACATGATATTTCCAGGACCAAAGAGGCTACCCACAATTCCAAAGAAATCGATATCGAGGGCGATTGATGCGAATATATCGACAAACATAACCCCAATAATCGAGAATTCTGCTATCATGACCGACATCATGATATTTGTCTGATGAGCAGGAGATTTCGTATCCTCATAGTTAGGATTGCCAGCAGTCACTCCAGTTGCAACTAACATTCCCCCAAATATTGCCATGTAACCTAAACCGGTTAACATAAGCGTTTCAAGAAGTGTCATCTCAACCAGGAGATTTAGTACAACAGTGGGGATTATGATAAGAACAATCCCAATCAATGCCTGAGTAACGATTCGACTCTTTACATATCTAGATGCACCAGAAGGTGTACCTTGGATTATCCATAGTTGATCCTTACTCTCAAGGAATCCTGCACCTGCAAATGGCATTGCACCTACAAGTGCCATCATTGCAACTATCATGATGAACATATCACCAAGCTGGAAAGCCGCATCTCCGATTTCCATAGATATCATGATTACGGGCAATATTGTTGCTAAGACTACTCCATAGAAAATCTTGGAGAGGTTCTGTGCCTTACGCATGAAGTCTTTGAAGTGAGTGACCATTAGAGAGCCAAAAGAACCAGGAGCTAATCTTCGCACACCACGTAGAATGATATTTTCCTTTCCGACTGTTGTAACAACCTCAGTGCGAACTCCAGCTTCTATGGTAAAGACTCTGTCAGCCATTCCTAACGCAAGTCCGATTGTCAATAGAACAAATCCACTCATTAGAGCTACGCTGCTTAACATATCTAATTGAAGGATACTTCCGAAACCTATGACTTGAGATCCTGTTAGTCCAACACCATTGAATGCAACTGCAAACCAGCTCATGGTATCAGCAAACCAGGTTGATGGTAAAACCAAGAATGCATCCCCACCCAGCAATTCAGACATAGTAGGTAGAAAGAACATCAAACCGTACATCGGAATGATGACTATTATCGCAACTACCATTGCCAATGCCTTAGCAATATCATTGCCTCGTGATGAGTCTCCTAATCTAGCCTGGACAATACTTGTGATGAAGTTAGAGAACCATATTGTCCCCAAAGACAACAGTGTGATTACTCCGTAAATCAGAATTTGTCCAATAATATTGACTTCGAATGCCAATACGAGAGGTGTAACCAAGAGAGGTGCTAGGAATATTACAATCAGTCCGAATAGTGGAATCTTGCCCAAGAAAGTTCCAGCCATGATGTCCCTTGTGCGAACATTATTTGACAGGAATATTTCCCATTGTCCGATTTTGATCTCTTGAAGAGCATATGATAGAGGGAATAGCAAAAGTACAATCCAGAGGAACAGTGCTATAGTACGCATAAGACCAGGGAATATCACTTGGAGCAGAGGTTGAAGTAGTTCTGTAGGAAGAATCACATTGATCATTCCTCCAATCAAGATAGGGGCTCCAATTGCTGCCCAGATGAAAGCTAGTGAAGCAAGAATGCCCAAATACGCTCGCCGATGCGACCTCATACTTACGGAGAGAACCAAGTACTCGGCTTTTGCAATTGCAAGCCATTGTCGAGTCACTTGTATTACCTCCATGCTAGAAGGGCTTCTCTGTCTACCTGACCACCGACAACCTTCAAGTATGCATCTTCAAGATCATCTACTTTCATTGAGTCAATGATATCATTTGGTGCGCCATGAACTACAAGTTCACCGTCATTAAGAATACCAATGATGTCACAGACATCTTCAGCAAATGAGGTCTGGTGGGTGCAGATGAAGAAACTAGTGTCTGTTTCCTCTGCTAATGCAAGAATCAAATCCTTCACAAGTACACTTGCTGAAGGATCAAGTCTTGAAGTGGGTTCGTCAAGAAATACAAGTTTTGGCTCATGTAGAAGTGTTGATGCAACCAATACTTTCTGTTTCATTCCTGAAGAGTATGATTCTAGAAGATCGTCTTGTCGTCCTTCCAGTCCAAGCATTCCCAACAAACTGTCAATGCGTCTATTCAGAACTTCACCACTCTTTCCATTTAGTGCTCCTATGAACTCTAGAAATTCCACTGCTGATAGCTTAGAGTACAATCCTGGTGACTCGGGGAGAAGACCAGTAATACCTTTGATGTCGTTTCTAGCAGAATTAACATCGTATCCACATACTGTGGCTGTACCACTGGTCTGCTTTAGGAGTCCAGAGAGTATACGTACTGTTGTTGTCTTTCCAGATCCATTAGGACCTAGAAATCCAAACCTGCTACCAGTGGAAACCTCTAGGTCCAGATTTCTAACAGCCTGAACTGAGCCAAAACTCTTGTTCAAGCCTTGAGTTTGAATAACTGTTCCGTTTCGTGCCATTTTCATCGTATCCAATTATGCTGTAAACTTTTACAGCGCCATGGTAAAGATTTATATTCATTCATATATAAATGTTTACCAGAACGCAGTAAATTTTGACCAGAAAAGGTTAAAACTAAGCGTGACACGAGGAATAATGCAATGGGACTTCTTTCAACTCATGAAGCAGTGGTCTGGTGGGAATACCATCATGGGAAACCCACATCAGACATCTTCAGTGAGTATGAGAGTTCTGCTGACATTCCGGACTATCTCTTCGATATCCTTCGTGCAGAGATCGATGATAAAATCAAAGATTCAAAGAAAGCGAAAAAGGAGAAAGAAAAGATACGCGGGATGCAGTTCTCAAGTGCAGCCTATGTTTCAAGGGTTCTTAGTAGAGCAAAGTCAAAGATAGAGGATTCTCTCAAGCAACATGCAAACAGCCATCGACTGGATACAGAAAATGTCAATGGCGAGAGAGGAGTTCTCACAGGATTTGACTATCAGGCGAATACGAATGTGTACATTGTCTTCACACTCAAGCTAGGTGTGATTGTGTGGTATGAACACAACAATTACGGTGGTAAACTGTGTGATGGAACACCAGTCAATCCACGAGCAAAGAGTGATGGAAAACAGTGTCCTAAACTAGAAGAATGCAGAGAAACTCTGGATACTATTCTAGGTGAGTATAACCTTACTCTGAACCCAAAGGAAGAAGAGATGTATATGACTGAACAGTCAATCAGAATCTTCGGCAAACTTGGGGCAAAGCAACTTCCTCGCTACCAAAGAGAAACACAAGGTGAATAAAAAATGAACGAGGAAGTAACAGCTGGCTACTTTCCAGCAATGGAAGGTATGCCCAAAGGGAAGACATTCAAGCCTTCAAAGGCTTTGAGGAACAAATACTGGTTTACTGCAATTTCGATGGCAGTGATATTCTGGTTATTGATTGTAGTAGGATTCTATGGGATATCGTTCCTGGTATCTTTAGATGAAGCATGGAGCCATGCAGCTCTCATGACCCAATGGTTAGGGTTTGTGAATTTCTGGGCTTTCGTTGGTAATATGATCTGGTTGATTCCATCACTGATAGGAATCTCAGTATACATCAACTCAATCGAATACTCGGTAATCTCTGAGAGTGGTGAAGCATCTCCGGAAATCTATGTGAAGAAGGGTATCATCAACGTGACAAAGAAGCACGTGCCTTTCAGAACTATAACCAACATCTCTTCACGAGCAGGTGTTATCGATAGACTGTTCGGTATTGGGAATGTTGAGATTCAGACGGCAGGATATTCTGGAGGAGCAACCGGCCAAGCAGGACCCGAAGAAAAACTTGAGGGAATCATAGCCTATGAAGACCTCACGCAATTCGTGTTGGGTGAGCTTAGAAAGTTCAGAGATCCATATACAACTGGTACTGAAGTTGTCTTTCCACGTGATGATGTAGTTCCACGTCTAGAGGGGACTCTAGATGATGAAATTCTCACTGCAATACAAGATATTCGTGAGATTCTTAGGACAAAGCTATAGTAATCAAGAGCGAGGTTAGGAAAATGGGAAGCGAAGAAGGAAGGATCATCAAACCACCAATTGAAGATGTAACAAGCGGCAGAGTATTCAAACCGGACACGAGATTCTACTACAAAGAATGGTTCGGAGCTACAATCATTGCAGTATTCTTTTGGATGATGGCGGTTGGAGTGTTAGTACTTGGTGCTTGGGTCTATATGATGGATCAGAATGAAACATGGCCTACCTTCTTTGCTGTTTTCTTTGATGTATTTCCTATGGTCAACTTTTGGTATGGAATTTCACTGGTATTTTGGTGGCTTCCAATATTGGTGGGAATTCCGCTCTACATCAGAAGTATTGAGTATAGTGTGATTTCAAAGGCGGGTAATGTAATGCCAGAAATATACGTGAAGAAAGGTCTCATCAATGTGACTCAGAAACACGTACCATTTCGTACGATTACAAACATAAGCTCACGCGCAGGACTTGTGGATAGATTATTCGGTATTGGTTCTGTAGAAATACAAACTGCAGGTTTCTCTGGTGGTCCAGCTGGACAGGGAGGACCAGAAGAGAAGCTTGAAGGAATAACGTTCTATGAAGAAGTCAGAGACTTTGTACTTCAAGAACTTCGTAGATTTAGAGACCCCTACGTAACTGGTACTGAGGTGGTTCACCAACGTGAAGATCCAGTACCGCAATTGCGTGATAGTCTAGATGATGAGATGCTCATTACTTTGCGCGAGATAAGAAACGTACTAGAACGAATCGATAGAAAAATGGACAAAGAGGAGAAGTAGAGATGGCAGGAGAAGGAAAAGTAATCAAACCACCAATGAAGAATGTCGCTAGTGGGAAGATAATCAAACCGTCGAAGGCATTTCGAAACAAAATGTGGTTCACGGGTATCTTCACTGCAACATTGTTATGGGTAATCGTATTCGGATCATTTTGGTTTGTCCTCTGGCTTGCAGGACTTATCACTCTCAATCCCAATCCAGGA
>JAEOSL010000102.1 GCA_016840385.1 Candidatus Thorarchaeota archaeon
GAGGGTATTCTTGAGAGGGTGTTGAATTTCACCGTTCTCAACGTAGTAACCCTCCATAACCATTGCACTAAGGTCTCCAGTTGTCATATTGGGGCGGTCACCAGTATTCCTACAGACAATACCCTTCTCCATCTCAGAAATGAAATCGGCAAGTGTACCTTTCCCAGGAGTCACTATGAAGTTGGAAGTGGAGATTCTAGGTAGTCCGGAATATGAGGGTCGTGCAGCATTACCTGTGTTATCAACACTATCTTTGTTCGACGTATATGAGTTGTGAAGGAGATTCTTCAAAACACCTGATTCAATGACTGGTGTTCTCTGAGACCTGTATCCTTCAGCATCGTAAGTTCTTGTTCCCAATCCACCGGGGATTGTGCCATCGTCTATGATTTCGAGGGATTCTGAGGCGATGCACTCCCCAAAAGCGTCTGCAATATATGAGCGGCCCATCTGAACTTCTTCAGCATTAATAGCTCCAGCAAATCCACGACCAAGAACTGCACTGGCACCCAGTGGTGCAAATATCACTGGCATCTCGCCACCATCAATAGTCTTGGGACCTAAGAATCCTAACGCAAGTGTTGCAGCGGTCGTACCAATGTATTCAGGATCGATGTCATTGAGGTTTCTTGAAATCTGGTACTCATAACTTGCAGTCTGATCGTCTCCTTCTTTGATTACGGGGTATGAGTAAAGAGAAACCGAAGTTCTTGACTCAGACATTGCAATACCCAGATTGTTCACAATTGCACTGGAGCTGGAGGAACTTGAAATGGCAGCCTCTATTGCAAAATCTTTCCCCTCGAGCTTTTCCTTTGTAGCATCGATTGTTCGGATTAGCAGTCCAGCTGCATCCTCAGACGATAACTCGTGAATCTCTTTATTGAAAATCTTCTTTGCTTCTTGATATGTCCCACCTGAACTGGGCAAAGTTACGAAATCGGGATCTTCCAAAGAAGCCCTAGCAAGATTGAGAGAATTGGATATTGTTTCTTCAATATCGGATTCTTCGAGTGTTGTAACGTAGGCAAATCCGATCTTCTTCCCAATCACAGTTCGGATACCAATACCTGCATCCTGTTGTTCACTTGCAACCTTGATTGCGTTATTTTCAGCTTCAATTTCGAATGCACGACTCTTAGCAACATAAACCTCAACCTGTTCAGCACCCATTTTTTCTGCAAGTTTGATAGCTTTTTCGCCAATGTCAAGTAGTACTTTGATCATGTTACATACCTCCCACAGGCACATCTAGAATACGTGCGTGAGGTCCACCAGTCATTGTAGGAACTGCTTGACCGCTCTTCCCACAAGAACCAGCATCAAGTTCAAAGTCATTACCAATTGCATCTACCTTGGCTAAAATCTCAAGGATATTTCCTGCAAGGGATACATCTCGAACCATTTGTCCCTTCTCACCATTCTCGATGATATATCCATGACTTGCTTGGAACATGAACTGACCTTTCGCAGATTGTGTATAGCCGTAGTTGAAACTACAGAGAAGAATTCCATTCTTTGTGTCTTGAATGAGTTCATCTACATTCCAATCTCCAGGTTCCATGAAAGTGTTGGACATTCGGGGTAGAGGAGCGTGCATAAAGGATTGGCTTCTTGCTGCACCATTTGGTTCCATATCCAATCTATTTGCGGTTTCAAGACTATGAAGGAGTTCTGTGAGAATCCCATCCTTGACTAGAGTTCTCTTCTTTACCTTCGTACCCTCCCAGTCATATTCGTAAGATCCACGTTTACCAGTCAAGGTTGGATCATCAGTTATGCTGAGATATTCTGGGCCGACCTCTTTTCCAACTTTATCTTCTAGAACCGTTGAATGTGATGGCCAATTGTCAGCTTCTGCTGCATGCCCAAAAGCTTCGTGTGTCATGACCCCATTCAATATTGGGTCCATTACAACATCATAGGAACCACCCTTAGTAGAAACAGAAGAGAGAAGATCAATAACAAGCTTGGCAGCAGAATTTCCAATATTCTGAGCCTCATCAGTATCCAGTACTTCGTAGCCACCTCGTACACCCAATGATTTGAATATTCGCTGACGGTTAGCACCATCTTTCGCAGTCGGTGCAGAAATGATTCGTGGAATCGAATTTTCAGCATAAACTTTGGTGCCAAGAGAGTTTGCTACAAATAACTCGGTGTACATATCTCCATAAACAGATCGAGTAGAGGTAATCCGCTTATCAAAATCACGTGCCTGATCATCGACCATTTTAACTAATGACATCTTCTCATCTATTGAGATGCTCTTGAAAGGTTTCTTCACCTTATACTCAAAACGATCTTCAAAGGAGGGACCATCAATCTCGAATTTATCAGCAACTTTCTCTCGTGTAGCTAATGCCATCTTAGCAACAGATTCACCAGTAGCTCTCATCCCAGCTGAAGTGAGGTCAGTCGTCTGAGCAAATGCCCAAGCGCCTTCGATGAATGCTCTAATTCCAGCGCCTTTTAGTCGGGAAGCCATTGATTGCTTTGAAACACCATCGTTGATTTCAATAATTGTTGTCGCAGTGTTTTCAATCCGAACATCTACGAAACTTGCACCAGATTTGAGAGCAGCCTCAATAGCTGCGGTAGCGAGGTCTTCCATGAAAATCGCCTTTGAATTAGGCCTCAGCTTTTCAAATCGGATATAACTGATATGTTAAAGGCTACAAAGTATCAATCCCGATGATTCCTGATTAACTCTTTAGGAGTGTTCTCTTGTTTTTTCAGAATCTTGCCCTCCTAACCCTTCTGAATCAGGTTCGGTCCACGGGGAATCCAGCTTTTTCACTACTTTGGATACGAACAGTAGTGCCACTAATCCTGTACTGGGTACTGGGATACACAAGGGAGGGTCTGTCGAGATTGGGCATGGAATTAATATCCAGATAACAAGAATGTAGATTATTTGAAGGACTATAATTGTTTCAATGTACTTGTATCTAGTCAAGTTTGGATTCTTGAAACAACGCCATACATAGGATCCGATGATGATCCCTGGTACATAGAAAGGAAACATGAATAGTATAACAAAAGGGGATATGCCAAACGGGTCAGCATGGAATGGATTAGGGGAAATGTACACCCATGCACCAGCATAGAAGTAGAATGATGATGCGGTGAATATGAGTTTTAACGGAGATAGGATATTCCAGATGTGTATGAGCGCAGTAACTTGTTTTTGCGACCACACTATTTCCACCGCGATTTCTCCCCTCAAATGGATAGAGCACCAATATTCTGGAATATTACTATAATGAATCGATATTCAACAAATATAAAGGAGATTTTATAATCTTTGCACTTGTTCTTTATAGAACACACACATATCAAATGAAATCATGGAAAGGGGTAGGAACAACTGTGAATGATTGGGTCATATCAATTAGTGATGTTACAAAATCATTTAGACATGTCAAAGCATTGGATGGTTTATCACTGGATATGGAACCAAGCATCCTTGGATTAATTGGACCAAATGGAGCCGGAAAGACAACTCTTCTCAGGATACTTCCTGGTTTCATCCAGGTCGATGCAGGTGAAATTAAGGTTATTGGACTAGATTCCCAAAAAAATCATTCGTGGTGGTATATTTCAAGATTTGAGGTGCATCTATGACAAACAAATTCGTCGTTGAGGTAGATAAGATATCCAAGAATTTTGGACCTGTTCAAGCATTAGATGAACTTGAGCTCAAGATAGAACCTGGACTTTTTGGCATCATCGGACCTAATGGTGCAGGAAAAACAACTTTGCTTCGCATAATACTTGGATTGATACAACCCAGTTCAGGATCTGCAACAGTGCTAGATATGGATATCAGTCAGTCCAAGAAAATCCGAGAACGGATTGGTGTCCTTCTTGAGAATCCACCCCTTCCAAAGGCCATGGGTGCAAGAGAATATCTTTCTCAGGTTATCAAGATTTATGGAGGTAATAAAGACCCTGATGAGCTACTAGAGCTTGTAGGTCTTCAGGATGCTCCAAATAGGCAGATTGGACATTTATCCGCTGGAATGCGTCAACGATTGGGAGTTGCTTTAGCATTTGCAGGGAATCCTGAATTGATAATTCTCGATGAACCAACTTCGAATCTAGATGTATCCGGACGCGAACAGATGCTGGATCTTCTCTCACATCTGTATCACAAATCCAAAGTATCAATCATCATCGCTTCACACATTTTATCAGAGCTTGAACGAGTCTGTACACATGTAGCATTTATGAATAGGGGCAAGAATGTGGTTCAAGGAACAACAAATGATATCATTGAAAAGTATGCGTTGAATCGTTACAGAATTCGCTGTTCTGATGCTCATACCTTAACCCAACAACTGGATGGAAAATTTGGAATAGAGGATATACGACTACTTGGCCCCAACATTTTCTCTTTTCGATATGAGGAGAGTATCGATTCGATTGAACTTCCAGTTCGTCAGGAGGCTGAATCCTGCAAGGTACAGATTCATCGAATTGAAAAAACTGCATCATTGGAGGATGCATTCAGGGAGGTCATCCAATGAAACATAAACTCGCAAAGTTGATGGCACAATTCCAGATTGAGATTAGAATGTCTTATCGATTTCCGGTCATAGAAGGTCTTACTGCATTGATTTTTCTGTATCCGATTTGGATAGCAATATCGACATGGCAGGATGTTAATATCCGGCCAGATACACTTGAGTACTTTGTCTATGCAGAATTTGGATTTTCAGGAAAGCATCTTGCGACGTTGATGACTGGAATGTTACAATGGTTGCCAATTATAGTAATAGTGCTAGTTTCTTTTACTGCTGCGAAATCCTTTGAAGATGGATACATTCAAACACTTCTAACCTATCCTGTAGAACGAGTGACTGTCCTCTTAGTGAAAATCATTTGTGTTATTGTCATTCCTGCAGGTTTGATGACATTTACATCTCTATTTGCTATTCTCTTTGTCATTCCACAATCGCCACTCCTTGGTGATGTGTCTATCATGTTGTCGGGGGTATGGATATCCATTCTCTTATTTGCAACCCTTTCAATGCTGGTTGCTGTTATTACAAAAAAGGTATCTGCAACAGCAATCTTTGGACTTGCATTTGGGATTGTGACTCCGCTTCTACTGAGTAACACCGCTTTCCCCAATTTTGTCAGAGTTGCATTGGACCCATTTGGTGCAGCTTACAGATACATCACAAATCACTCTACCTATTTGATGCTGGGTACGGAAATGACCCCGCTATTTGATCTTCAGATTGGATTCGGTATCTCCTTAATGATATCCTTGGCCTTACTGGCATTCACTCTGTGGATATTTACTCGTTCAGAGATTGGAGGTTGATACAATGAAGAGAGCTGGTAGGCTATTGATGATTCTTGGAATTGCTGTTATACTCCTTTCTAGTCTTGGAAGTTATGTATACAGCGAGAGGACTATGAGAGTTATTGAAGAGAATGATCCGCTTGTCTATCTTTTTGAGATTGGTCAGGATGTTCATGCAAATGTAACTTTGGATCATAGCATCGGAACGTTCAATGTCTATTTCATGACCTGGCAGGATGCCAATAGAACCATGTTTGAGAATATGACAGCAACTCCGATTACACCTATTTCCAGCTTCGAGAATATATCCTCTCTGCAAGAGAACCTGTATATCCCCGCTCCTGGAATATATGCAATACTAGTCACAACTGAATCAACAGAGCTGCAGATAATACGGGTAGAACTATCAGCTATTGGGATACAAACAAGAGTAATCAGTGGAGGTGTACTAGTGGCTGGAGTTGGTGCTGCAATGCTTGTACTCTCAGTCATATGGGAACATCGAACCAAGAGTTCACTTGGTGAGAAAGCGAAGTGAAATGATGTGGCTGTAACTCCATCAATCTGCATTCAGCATAATTCTTCGTGAAATTTCATGTAGATTAGTGAGTGCCAGTCAGTGGATTGGATTCCCATTAGATATTCTAGAATTAGTAAAATCTTACAAATTCCTAAATAATTGTTATGGAGAATTGCAAGATATTTTGTCAGATTTTCACACCAACTGGTGAGTGTGAAGGAATGCAGCGGACAGAAGCCAAGTCCCATCGGAGGAACGATGTTCATGTGAAGAGGGGGCAAAGCTCGCGACAAGGTTACTGACTCCGGTCAGGAACAAGCTGGTGACAGCAGTCGTGAGAAAGGTGAAACACAGGAGTTTCTTACAGTTCACTCACAATTGTAAGTTATAGGTCGTAACTGATATGGCTTGTACATTCGCTCCCTGAAATAGATGTGTGAATCTCAATATGCCCCTAATAATACACAGGTTATTCTTGGATAGCTGCTCGATAGAGTTAGATTACCGGAGGTACTCACTTGACAGAAGATATCTTATCTGAACAATGCCAATCCTGCAAAAACAGCAGAGCGACTCACATCTGTGAGGATTGTGGAGTTGTCCTTTGCACAGATTGCCTTAGTAATAGGTCAAACGAGTACACTGTATGCGGTGACTGTCATCATTCTTTGGGAGAATCCGTCCCAGGTGAGAGATTTGAAACGTGTCCAGAGTGCGAGTCGGTTAATCTCACTAAAGGTAAGAGAACTGTAGATATTTGCTCACGATGTCATTCGCCAAGGGTTTCTGGACTTGAGGATAAGAGACGATCGCTTGCACTTGATATGCGTCATGCAATAATGGCAATTCAATATGGCCATACCAAACTGAGAGAATTCAGTAACAAGATGGTTACAACGAAGCGACTGTTGGTTTCTTTACGAATGGCAAATTTCCTTCACTATAAATGGATAGAGGAAAAAATTGAAGGAATTCAAGATGAACTTCCCGCAATCAAGAATCGTGTAGGTAGTCAAGCTGAGATTGTTGCAAGAAAAATGGCAGCAGAAACGAAGAGCTTTGTAGACTACAATCGATGGAAACCATCACAGTTTCCATACATCGAGGGAATAACAAATAGGATCACTGAACTGGGTATCTACTACAAGCGAAATGTAGATGAATCACTTGAGCCGCTACGTGCAACCTTGACAGAAGTTAGAAGACAATTAGATGGTCTTGATTATTACAAGAATCAATTCGCAGAATTCTATGAGCACAATCAACTCTCTGTTGGTGAACTTCCAGTTTGTGCACTCCCAGATGTCAAGGTTACAGGAAGTGATTTCCTCAAGAATGACAAAGCATGTGGAACACTCTTTGTAACAAACAAGAGATTCATCTTTGTAGCAGAAATCGGAAGAGTCCGCAGAAAGATGGAAACTATCTTTGATTTTCCACTGGTATATCTGAAATCCATTGAGGAGGATGGTCGATTCCGTAAACGCCTAGTTCTCAAGTTGAAGCAGGGTGATGTCAAGATATCTTGCACCGACCAAACAAAGAAGGTATTTCCAGATTATGTTGAAATTGCCCGAAAATTCGACAGATACATCCAGACAGATATGCAGAGAGTTCGGAAACTAGAACAGAATGAGATTAGCATAAGTGATGTCAGACTCAAAATCGAAGGTATGGTATATTCGCTCCTATCAACTAATCAGAGGCCAGAAGAACCAGTTTCAAGATCACGTGACCCATTCCAGGCTCCATCATGGACTCAACCAACACCCGGAAGTTATGATATCCCGATAGGAAGCGGATATTCTTCACCTGATTCATTCAGAAGAGAACTGGAACGTGAAGTTGGACGTCGAGAGCCAGCAGGTAGGTATGAACCTTCATACCGAACAAATGCATCCCTAGACACTCTCAAGAGAGATGCAGAATCAATTCATGGAGCAATTAAAGAGACCGTACACCTATTGCGAGATGGGCGACTTGTAGCTGAAGATTTCATCCGTAGGTATAAAGATCTCATGAGAAACTCTTACTATACTAGACGAGAGATCGAGCGACAGTCGAGGGATACTAGAGAAAAACTCTGGTAAATTACATCCCTAATTGGCGTTCAAGTGATCGAATATCATCCTCTAAGGATTCAACATCACTGAGTGGTTTCTTAATAGCTGGAGCTTCACCAAGTCCAGCTTCAGCATCTATCTCCTGCATCGCTTCAGAAAGATCGTCTGAACTCACTTCCATTGTAGAATCAAGGGCATCATCAGAGATACTGGCTTCAATTTCGAATTCTTCAAGTCGACGTGCAATCTCGTCAACATTAGCAACAACCTTGGTTGCATCAGAAGAATCTCCAAGCATTCCCAGAATCTTTGCGACTTCTTGAAGTGCTAGTTGGGTCTTTGCTGAAGTTTGAGCTCTGTTTAGGTGAGCAAGAATCTTCAGGATTTGGAGCCGTGATTTGTCAACTGAAAGGGCATATTTCCGAAAACGTAGCATCTCTGTTGCATATGTCTTGAAGGCTTCTGATTGCCCGCCTTTTCTTGCACGGACTGCTCTTGCCTTTGTATCACGTTCTTCTTTCTCAAGTTTATTTCGTTGACGTGCAAGTTGTTTGCTGAGAATACGGAGTCGACTGGAAATCTCTCCTACGTCAGGTTTTTTCTTTCCCCAGGCAAATGCTTTTCTAATTGATGGCAAGAGTTTCACCGTTCATTGTAAATTGGACAAACTTGGACATAAGTCCTTTGCCCTTCCAGGAACGACACTGGAATCTTGAACATAAATTATATTTCTTGCTGCATTGATGTCTGCATGGAAGTGCTCCTCACACTTCTCACAGTAGAAGTACTCACCACCCTTCCTCTCTGTGGTGGAGGTCTCATCTACTACACGTACTCCTCTCTCTCCACACACATGACAGGTCTGAGAAGTGTACCTTGGGTTCACTGTCCACACACTATACTTACTGTGTCCCAGTGATTCCCGCATGTAGCGAACAGTGTCGATGATCTTCCCCCACAGGTTCGAGGAGAGATTATACGACAGGGCCCTTGAACCAGCGTGGGCTTGATAGCTCCGCAGGTCCTCGAAGAACAACTTCTTCACCCGGTGCTCCTCGCAGAACCACACTGTTTTTGAGGCCACCTGGCGGGCAATCTCACGGTCAAGACGACGAACTTTTTTCCACAACGCTGTGATATGTCTATCGTGACGATGGACCGACGTTGGATAACTCTGTCCTGACCGTTTGTTGTCCCAGTTGTTCTTCTTCAATGTCACTTCTGAAGTGAGTGTGTAAGCATGTTTTCTGATTCTCTCTCGCTTTTCCACCAAATGTCCCACTGTGATGAGAAGGTCCTCAAAGGACTTTTCTTTCTCCACAGAAAGTGCCACTGGTGCACGAAGTCCCCTGTCAACCCCTGCTTTGGTCGTGTACTCCCGTTCTCCAAAGACTGTTGAGCTCACTGTACCACTAGGCGAGAGGAAGGGGATCTGGACAGTGACCTTGTGACCTCTCAAGAGAAGGCGTGGTGGTGCACTTCTTCGTGAACCTTTCAAGGTCTTGACCTGCTCTTGAAGTCTGGCTATCTCCTCAGGGTCTGTGCCCTTGCGCTGTCTCAACTTTGCTAACTTGTGTGCAGTGTGCTGGAACTGAATTGTGTTCATTAATTGCTGATGCATATCGTCAAACTTTGCAGCTCGAAAGGTCAGACTCTCAGCCCGATAGACCTGCCTGTTCTCTCTGGCGCTCTCTGCCTTTCTTCTATCCTTGCTGGCAGCGCGAGGCAACCAGTCAAGGAAACGAAAGGAGAGGGTCTTTGTCTTGTGCGGGGAATCTTCATGATGATTTCCATCGATTCCCGGTGGAAGTTTAAGATGGAGAAGTATCTCATTCTCTTGTTCATTATCAAGAGTGAACCAGTATCCCTGCCCTGTGGAGTTCTCGGTACTAGCAGAGAAATCAAGACTATAACTTCTAAGCTGCGGATTAGTAAAGGGATAACCCTTCTTCACCCAGTGTTCAACAAGTTGTGTAACAATACCATAAACTTGCTGATACTCGGCGGAGTTATTCTTCAGAAGTAAAGCAACCTTCTTACGCTGTCGTGCTCTCCAACCAATCTTGAGAACCAGAGTATCTAGGATATGTCTATCAATAGCAAGGCGGACCTGTCTGAGTACACCCATAGTATAATGATAGCCCGACCCATTGTTCTTGGTTGACTCACAGGAATCTCGAACTTTTCTGATCAGAAAAGAAGGAATCCGTTTTCTTCTCAGAAGTGTAAGTGTGTCTTGTGGGGAGGACTCAAGATATTTCAGTGCAGCTGTAAGCAACTGCCTCCGGGTCCAGTCAGCAAGGAGCATTCTTCCTGTCTGTTCGAGGACATTCCGGTGAAGGCGTTCAAAGACAAGTTCCTTGATTTCCTCATTGTGTTCATAACAGAGGTCCTTCTCTCTTCTGAGTAGAGTGTATGCTCTTCCCTTGTATTCTGCTAGTTCTTTTCCCAGTTTCTCAACTCGTTTCGGACTGGAATATATCCGTGAGAGAAGGAGGTTGACAGCTTCTGTGTAATTACCAAAATGAAGTATGAGAGTTTCAAGGTCTATGTCCTTTACCTTCTTGCCAGTTCCTTTGACAATAGATGAAATATCAACGGTTCCCTTCCTATCCCTTCTGTAAGTTGGGTCGGGTAACCTTCCTTTTCCTTTCCGAGAAACAACCCTTTCCACAGAGTTCAGAGAGAACGATTCCACAAGATATGACGTTCTAGAAAACACATTATATTTGCCAGTCATTGAGTTATGCTTTGGCTTTGGTTTAGACCTCTGCCCCTGCTTCCAGGACTGGCACTGGATATCTTGTGTCATCGTCTTTCCTCTGAACAATAATTCTTGAGATACTATATAAACTACACATTATATTTAACAAGATTAGTAGTGACGAGTACTATTTAACCTCCTATTTCTTTCTAATTCGGCTCCTAATTCTATATCTTATTCTCAAAATACTCTACAAATTACTTATAAAGAACGACCAATTTAGATAAATATAGAGATGAAAGCCACAAGATTCCCTCTCCACCCCGGGAAGGTTCTCACCAGATCATTGAAACTTGGGCTATCTGCAACAGCATACCTAGCGAAGACTCGGACTACCAAGGCCACGAAACATCTGTATGAAGGTGGAAAGGGATGCAAAGGAATCAGGAATATCCTTAGAGAGGGGCAAGAGAACTATTACAAATCTATGAAAGAAGGAAGACCAGATGCTTCTCACTTACAAAAGAAAGAGAACAACGTCCGACGTAATCATCACAAGATAGTCTTCAACACATCAGTACCCTATGGGAATGTTGAGACCAAGCGCAAGCGACGGAAGGAAGATCGTAAGTACATCAATAATCTCGCAGATTACTTTGGGGCTATCCTCCGAACTCTCGGAGCGGAGAAGTTTCAGTTTCAACCGCCTATGAAGACCTACACGGACCAGGGCGAAGTGAAGTGGGTCTATCCCGGGAACACTCGTATCCCAGAGTTTGCACCACAACATATAGCTGCTGAACTGGACTTTGTAGACATGATTCGACCTCATGGACTCGAACTCATCCGCCAATGCCTGAAGTACTCTGTCCCAATGAGGGATGCAAGGAGGTATCTCGATGAACTTGTTCGACGACTCACTCCCTTTTTAGAGCAGGTATATTCAGAACAGACGAAGATAGAGTCGGGATTTGTAAGAGGGAGTACAAAGGTTCTCAGAGAAGTTGTAGAAGAAATCCGTGCCAGGCACGGAGGGACTAATGGATACCCACTCTCCATCACAGGGGAGGTTTATCGAACCCTAAAAGAGAGATACATGATAGAATCCCTCAGGAACTCTAACTCCAAAGAGCGAATCGATTCATCCGAGATTTTGATCAAAGAGAAGTCATTCAATGCCAACTCCAGGTTCCCGTATCTGGCTTCCTTTTTCGCTTACCTTGCAGATGGGTGTGATATCAAGTCAAATAGTAATTGGGAGAAACCAGTTACCAAACTACGAGAGTTGACCAAGAAGAAGACCATTGGTCGTGATGATGCCAAGTATATCATGAAGGACCTGCTGGAATTCAGTCGTCAGAGGGGGACCTCATTCCATGACTTTATCACCAGTGCTGAGTTCACCACGCGGCCTTTCACTCTACCAAATGTGTTCAGATATGGAGATGAGATGGTCACAGAGAAGTCCGAGTTCCTCATTGTCTGTGAGGTGCCCATAGCAGAGGGTCGAGGAAGAGTAGATGTTATTCTCTTCAGACGAAAGAGACTCTCACGAGCTGATAACGCTCATATCGAGTACATCTGGGAACCGGGTATGGTCATTGAGGTCAAAACTCGTTGCTTCTTCAATTTGGACTTGTATGCTACGTTCACAAAATCAAAGGACCGCAGTCGACGTGTCCTTGAACACACGAAAGAGCTCAGAAGGTCCGATGATGCTGAATGGAAACAGGTGATTGCTGCAACACCAATTGACTATGAGCGTGAACAGCTAGCAGCCTACGAGAAAGAGATTATCGCCAGCTACAGACAGTATGCCAAGAGAGACCTCACCCCACCAACAGATCTCATGAAGGGAGTACTTGTTGTGGACCTGAAGGAGCACTGGGAACTCCTTCGTGACAACATCAAGGAGCTGGTTGTAAAGGCCTATTGTAGGTCAGACGAAGCTACTCTCTCCAAGAGAGAACATTTCCATTATGACCCCGAGGAAAAGGACCTACGGATGGGGCTCGTTGTCTTCAGTGACACAGAGGAAAGAGTA
>JAEOSL010000103.1 GCA_016840385.1 Candidatus Thorarchaeota archaeon
GACCGAAATCACTGCGAATGCATGTATTGTTACTCACTGTAATATCCCATGAGTTAGAAAGATAAATTCCATAATTGAGATTATCACTGCACGTGTTGTTGAATAAGTAGCATTCATCAGAAGATGAAATTTGAATCCCTTTGTCTTGGTTACTGTTGCAAGTATTTTCTAGCAGTGTATTGGTAGGCGAACCACCAAGCTGGATACCAATATCATTCCCATTGCAAAGATTGTTTGTTATTAGATTGAAAATCGACGTATCAAGGTTTATGCCACTGAGAGTATTGAAGGTGCAAATATTGTTGATTATGGAGCAATTATACGATTCATCAGTATGAATACCATGAGAATTACCAGTACATGTATTTTCGATTAGTGAAGTGGAATTCGACATGTAAAGAAGAATACCATTGAGAGGATTGATACTGCAGTTGTTATTGATCAAAGTATTGTTTTCGGAATTTTGGAGGTAAATTCCCGCTTCGTCATTTCCACTACAGTCATTATTGGATATCATATTGAAATATGAATTCTGAAGATATATACCATAGAAGGTATTATTGTAACAGGCATTATCCTCAATAGTACTATTCCAACCCCCTCCAATCTGAATGCCATAATAATTATCTATGCAAGTATTGTTGACAACTCTTGTTGGGTTGAGGAATGATAATTGTAAACCTGTACTTGGACCCAAACCTCTGCATGTATTGTCAGTGATGTTGGTAGATTCGTATGCATGGACACTGATTCCAACGCCAAAAACTAAACATGTATTATTTGACACATTACCCGAAGTGACACCAGACACGTCAATACCATAATTCACATTGCTACAGTTGTTATTGGTCACCGTGGCGAACTCTATCTGAGAGAGACGTATACCGTTGAAGTTTGGATTACCTGTACCGAAACATGTGTTGTTGCTGACAACGATTGAAGACCCCTGGGAAATTTCAATGCTGTATATGCTAGAATTACATTGATTATCTATCACTGTGAGAAAATGAGAATTCTGGAAATATAGCCCGCAACCAAAGTTGAGTGTGAGAGAGTTTTCGACTGCTGAACTATAATTCGAATCATAAGCCCAGAGACCGTAGATGTTATCCGTGAAGGTGTTGTTGACAATAGAAGTTGAGTTGGTAGACCAAAGCCACATTCCAAAGTAATTGTTGTTGATGACATTATCAACAATCCTAGCATTGGTCACATTGTTTAGATAAATTCCGTGTGCTCCACCAGCACTGGCACCAAAGAGATGACAATTCAGGATAATGAAATGCGCCCGAGTGTTATTGATAAATATGCAGTATCCACTTCCTCCACCAAGATCAATATCCAAGCCCTCAATGATGTATGGTTGGTCTTTAGAACCATCACCAGCCCAGCCCTCTGCCAAATCGGTTAAACTGAAGTTATTATCTCCGTCAATTGCAATTGGGCTGTGTGGGGTTCCAGCAATCCGATTGCCATTTTCAGTATTCCCAATATCAGAAGTTTCCAGTTGATTCGTAGAACCCTCTAGATTTGTCACTAGGGAAACACTCCATAGGAACAGGAAAAACGTTAGTAACAAAACATCCCAACAGACTCCATTCTTCTTACGCATGAACACTCTCTCCTTCGTTGCGACAAACGCGGTCGAGGTCTGCTCATGCAAGTCTAAAATCAGATGTCAATGCTATTCTACTAGGTACAATCTCGTTTGCAACACTCTCATTACTACAACATTGCTTGCTTATTAATCTGAGCGGATATACTATATGAATCAAAGAAGACTTCGAAGCAACTCATTCATCATGTTCGATCTGCTGCACTTCTTCACGACATCTAGAAAGAGTATAATATCCAGCAGAAATGCAACTTCTGTATGATTCTGAATTAGTGAATTTAGAGAGGAAGAGATCCCATCCATGAAGATAGAAGTTCGTGTAATGTTCTGCAATCTCAGCGTAGTCACGAGATTCTAGTTCCTTAGCAATTGCAGTTCGGTTCCATGACCACACATCAATGGGATTATCTGTGATTTGAGTAAGTAATCGAACGGGAGCAGGAGACACTCTCCAGCACATCTGACGAATTATGAACCAATAGTCCAGACCAGTTCTATCAAAAATTCGACGTGGAAGAGGTTCGATGAACTCCTGATAATCCATCAAGTTCTGTCTGTCAATTTGCCGTATATCACCATCACTCTGGATAATTGGGTTTGGCATATCGCCAACTAGTGCTCGGATATCTTGTGGGCGTGGAGGAACGTATTCCAAATCAGTAGCTAGCTTATTGATGGTCATAATTTGACTCCGTGGAATGTGTAGATAGTCTGGTTGCAGATGGAGGAATTCATCTTCGTATCTCTTGGAGAGGAAGAGTGATTCATCAAACGATTCACTGGAACCTGTAAAAAAGGGGTCATCATCATGCAGCATGATGTGTATATCTACATCACTTATTATTGGAACATAATCGATTGGAGTTTCCCATTTCTTACTAGCAGACCCTTTAGTATAGGCGTATCTTATCCTTGTACCAAGGTCTTCTTTCATAACCGTTATCCAAGCCTTCAGACCTGCTTCAACGTCACATCTAGCTCGCTCCTGCAAATCAGACCAATCGGGCATGTGATAGTCAATCTTGAGGTCAATGAAATCTGTTGTGGTAAGTTTTGATTAGAGTCTACACACCGATAGAACAATTAAGGATGTAACAACGAGAAAATAGAACGCGTATTCGACTACTCTGATTTCAGTGTGATGATGCATTAAATGACAGAAACTTTTGACTCCCCCGAATCAAGCGGAAAAGGAATACCAGGACCTTACAAGATTGTGGCGGCTACGAGTCTCGGTATTTTTCTCAGCGCTCTCGATGCATCGATTGTTAATGTTTCATTATTTACTATGAAAGAAAGTTTAGGAGTGTCAATTAGTGCCATCCAGTGGGTTGTTGTTGCATATCTTTTGATCATGACTTCAACGATGCCACTAATGGGTAAACTAGGAGACCGCTATGGAAAGAAGAAAATTTTCCAGCTTGGTATGTTGGTCTTCATTGCGGGATCGTCTGTTTGTGCAATTTCCAATGGCTTCGAAATGCTCATTCTCGGAAGAATATTCCAGTCTCTTGGTGCTGCGATGCTATCTGCAAATGGGCTTGCGCTTGTTACGTATTTCACAACACCGCAAAATAGAGGAAGAGCAACCGGTCTCAACTCAATTGTTCTTGCGGTTGCACTTGGTAGCGGCCCAGTCCTTGGAGGGATTTTGACTCAGCTCTTTGGCTGGCATAGCATTTTCTTGATAAATCTACCAATTGGTATCATTGGGTATTTGATAGTACAATTTGCAGTTCCTAAAGCTGAGCTTGTTAAAGAAACACGCTTCGATACAATTGGAGCCGCATTATTCTTCTCATTCCTCTTCACTCTAATCTACTATGTCACAGTATCAGCTAGTGCGGATCTCATTACTGCCGTTATTCTCATTTCAACATCTGTAGTTTCATTCATTCTATTCATCCTTCGAGAACGAGCATTCGAAGCCCCGATTGTTTCAATTGAAGTTCTTACAGACAAAAAGATTTCAGCCAGCATTTTCTCAGCACTTCTTGCCTATATGGCAATGGTACCAGTTTCTTTTCTGTTGCCATTCTATCTACAGGAAGCTCTAGGATTCGACCAGACGACAACAGGTATTTTCTTAATTGTACAACCACTCATGATATCAATTGCAGGTCCGATTTCAGGTTATGTTTCAGAAAGAGTCAATGCTAAGGTGCAAACAACTGTGGGACTTTTGGTTCAAATGGTGGGTCTCATCTTTCTTGGTCTTGTAATACCTAACATTTGGCTGATGGCAATAGGAGTTGCAATCATGGGCACAGGTCTCTCAGTATTCAGTGTAGCAAATGGTAATTTCATCATGACATCTGCTCCCAAGAAATACATGGGCGTAGTTAGTGCACTTACAAATCTAGCAAGAACGACTGGGTTCTCTGTCGCAACTGCATTGGCCACAACAATCTTTGGAATCTTTTTCCTGATTACCAACCCTCTGGGATTAGAAACGGGCTCATTCTTTGTCACAGGATATGGTCAAGCAATCCAGCTCACTATCTGGGTGTTTTCTTTCTTCGCAATGTTTGCCGCCATCATAGCTTCTCAAAGAGGAATGAATCAGGCTGAAGTTGACAGATACGAAAACAATTCAGAAGAACCTGAACCTATAGACCAAACTCATCCGCAATGAACAAGACTCGACGTCTGAAATCGGGATGGTCCAAAGTCATCATATTCGCTCCAACCTCTCTATCAAACAACATCTTAGTTGGTTGAGTTCGGAGTAGCTTGAGTAGATCAGTGATCTCCTGAGAGGAAAGACGTCGGTCTCCATCATAGTCGACTTTCCGCCAATCTACAACCTGAGCGTCCTTGGTTGCTTCTGAAACAGGTTTTGTGTCATTTCGTTTCTTCAAGAGTGGGTCGACTGCAGGCTCTACCGCATCTTTGACCTGTTCATCATTGAGATTCACACCGTAGACATCTCGCATGTGTTTGAGCCTAGTTGAGAGAAACACCCAAGGAGCAACCTGTCGTGCATTTGCTTCATCAATACCATCTAATGGATATTGAGTAATCATCCTCATGAGCTCGGCATTAGATATAGCCCCAACTCGTTCCGGGTTAAGAGACTCCAACCATCTAATCTCGTCTATGAGTACAGTGATTGCCTCAACACGCTGTCCAAGTCTAACCAAACCATTGATTGTCGCTTCATGACCTAGCACTGATGCTGCATGGTAATCTGACAGAAGTTCTGCAGAACGAGAAGCTTTCTTCATGAAATACTGCGACACAAGTGTTAGTAATCTTGATAGTACGAAGAACGCAACCAACACAACTGCTCTGATGGCGGCACTATACAGATCTACAATAACTAGTGAGTTCGCCAGAGCAAGCGCCAATCTGACATATACATAGAGATAGATTATGTCAATGAAGAATGAAGGCATCCTTGTGAATATTGTGACAATAGAATCGCGATTCTTGATGTGACCTAATTCATGTGCAATGATCGCTTGCATCTCTTCCTCATTCAGAACATCAAGGGTATTGCTGTGAACCACTACAACTGAACCAATGAAAGGAAGACTGAAGGTGTACGCATTTGGAAGTGGTGAAGCCATTAGGAAGATCTTCTTCACTGATACTTCGCTTTTCTTCGCCAAATCTAGAGTCCATTTTACAATTTCATCTCGAGAGTATTTCCGATTCCAAGATTCCTGTGAAAGGAATTTAGGATGTAGTTCAATCAAATCGGGACTACGGAGCATTTGCCCTGCGGATAGATACATCATCACCAATTGCATGATTGTGATACCAGCAAAGAGACCTGCTGAGATGAGCGGATTCGTTTGTGAGAGATTTATTCCCACTACAAACAAGTTAGCATCATCCAAGTAAAGCAGTGATACAATTAGAATCTGAATAAAGTCCATTATCAGAAATGCATAGATTGCAATCCATTTGTTACGCTTGATATCCTCAATCATAGCTTTCACCTAGACAAAATGGCAACGCGATATCGTACAAGTGAAATGAAATCATTTGAAGACTGTGGTATCTCCGTAGTCTTTATCATTAGGCTGGCTATTCTGAATATGGCGTCAAAGATGAAAGATGGCAAAGATTTGGCTGAATACAGCGTCGACTTCGGGCAGAAGCTCGGTGCGGATTATGTTGAAGCGCGATTCGTAAATGATACGCTTCGAGGTATGGCATTTAGAAATGGGATGCTGGTTTCTGGGGGTTTTACTCCTTCAACGGGAATCGGTGTTCGAGTGCTTGTTGACGGTAGCATGGGTTTTGCTTCATTTGATAGACTTGAGAAGGGTCTCGCAGAAGAAGCAATCACAGCTGCGACCAAGATGGCAAAGAATGCTAAGAGAAAAGAACCTATTGACCTAGGGGAACCTGTTGCTAATGTAGCAAAATGGAAGATGGAAGCAAAGGAACCACTACAAGATGTAGACATTGATACGATCAAGGAGTTCTGTAATGAAGTCAATCAACAAATGGTTGGATTGGCGTCATTCGTGTTTCTGTTCAACGCGAAGGTGATTGACAAATACTTGGTAACAAGTGAAGGAACCAAGATAGATAGCCAACTTTCATACCTTCTAATGTATACAGTCCTCACAGCTCAAGCGCCTGGAGGTTCCGAGCAGAAGTTCCTCGACCTAACGCTGGCTGGTGGCTGGGAAAGAATCCGAGAAACAAACCTCATCGAGAACGTGAAAGATGAGGTTGTAAGACTGCAAAAAGCCGCAGCAAGTGCAGTGAAAATTGATGAACTGATGACGCAACCAATTGACATGGTTGTTGGTCCAGAAGTCGCAGGAATAATTGCTCATGAGAATATCGGACATCCAAGTGAGGGAGACCGTATCATGGGTCGTGAGGGGGCTCAAGCTGGAGAGAGTTTTTGGAGAGACCTCAAGATCGGGGAATCACGAGTTGGTTCAGACACCGTAAGTGTTAGTGAAGACCCAACCATTGTGAAAACCTCAGGGCACTATGTTTACGATGATGAGGGAGTGAAAGCCAGAAAACGCGAACTCATCAAGGATGGAATTATTCACGAACCACTACTCAATCGAGAATTTGGAACCAAGTTTGGAACAGGGTCAAATGCAGCAGCTCGTGCGACTGAGTACAATAGAGAACCTATCATCCGAATGGCAAATACATACTTTGAGCCTGGTGATTATACCTTCGAAGAGCTTGTAGAAGATGTAAAACTTGGAGTCTTCATGAGAAGTTTCCAAGAGTGGAACATTGATGACAGACGCTATCAATCAAAGTATACTGGCTCAGAAGCATATCTGATCAAGAATGGTGAGATTACAGATACTATGGTCAAGAGACCTATCATGGAAACAACTAGCATCGGTATGCTGAGTGCAGTAGATGCAATTTCCAAGAATCTTCGTTTCGACTTTCCAGGAACATGTGGAAAAAGTGATCCTGCTCAAGGAGCACCAGTTTATGCAGGAGGCGGAGATATTCGATTTAGAGGAATCAGACTTGGAGGTGTTGGATAATGACTAATCCTGACAACTTGAAGACTTTGACCGATTATGCAATAGACTACGGATCAAAGAAGACAGATGCAATAATTGCGCGAATTGTCCAAACAAAGAATTCACAGATCCGATTCTCTCAAAATAATATTGACATAAGCAAGAGATGGGAGGAACTCAAGCTCGAACTGTTTGTGGTGATTGGTGAAAAGACTGGAACTACTGACAGACCTATCACATCAGAAGAAGATGTTAAGCAAGCAGTCGATGATACAGTATCATTTACTGAGATACTACCTGATTCAATGTTCTATGCAGGTCTGGAAGACAAGGCTCATAGCTACCCCGAGGTGAAAGGACAGTATGATGCAAAGGTAGACTCCTTCGCAGAAAAAGCTCCTGAGATTATCAACTCGGTTATCGATCAAGCTGTGCAAGAAGGAGCGAAAAGAGTAGCAGGAGCACTGATGATAACTAAGCAGAATTTCTGCTTCCGTTCCAGCTTGGGTCCAGAGGGTTCATCCAAAGGCACAACATTTGATCTGAATGTAAGAGCGTTACAGGATGAACTAGATTACTCAGGACAAGGATTGGCTTGTGGAACCATTCCATCGAATTCAGAGAAGAGTATGCTTGAAGCTGGAGCAAAAGCAGGTCGTTTGTCTAAACAGGCAATCGGAGCTGTTCAAGGAACTCCAGGCACGTATGATCTCATTCTTACACCAACCGTCGCAGCTAATGTTCTTGGAACGATTCCTGCTCTTGCAAACCCATTCCAGATAATGATGGGCATGTCACCACTACAAGATCGGATGGGTGAACAAATTGCTCCAGAGTTCATCACTGCATATGAGGACCCATTGTTCGATGAAGGACTGTTCAGTACCCCATTCGATTGGGAAGGAACGCCAAGTCGTACCATCAAAATTGTAGAGCAGGGAATCCTCAAGAGTTTGGTTCACAACACTACAACTGCGAAGATGTTCGATGCAGAAACTACTGGTAGTTCTCGAATGGCAAGTCTTGGTGTTGGTATGAAAATGCTATTGCCAGGAGCGTCCAATATTGTCTTTGACAATGGCGACCACTCTCTCGATGAGCTAATGGATGTAAGTAGACCCACAATCTATGTCACTTGTAACTGGTATTCAAGATTCCAAAATTATCAGACGGGAGAATTCTCCACTATTCCAAGGGATGCAATGTTCCTTGTAGAGAAAGGAGAAATGAAGCCAATCAAGAATATGAGAATTAGTGACAACTCAATGAGAATGTTTGCTAATATCGATGCGCTTGGAAAAGATCGAACACAGGTATACTGGTGGGAAGTTCAAACTCCTACTACTATCTCAACCATGAGAATTCGAGATTGTAAAATGACAGCTGCAACTCAATAGAAAACACTAGGTCTTGTGGTGGATTCGTCTAGACTCTGCCGCAGCCCAGTGAAACATCTCAGAAACATTATCACCAGTAAGGGCAGATGTTTCAAAGTATTCTAGGTGAAGAAGATTCGCTAACATCCGACCTTCCTTTTCATCAATGACTGCTTCTTTTTTCAGATCTGACTTGTTTGCTACCAACGACCCTGCTAGATGACTGTCCCCTTGAATGCATATCTTTTCAGTCAAGGCTTCGTAGAGGGGAGTGATACGTTTGAAGGTCTCTTTGTTTGTCATATCATAGACGAAGATCACATGGTGGGAACCCACATAAAAGCGATTTCTGAGAGCTGCAAAGGTTTCCTGACCGCCAACATCAATTATTGTGAGGACCACTTTACCTTCTGGAAAATCAAAAGGAATTGCACTCATATCTACAGCGATAGTAGCTGTTCGGGATTCAACGAACTCTCCTGTCTGATACCTTCTTACAAGACTGGTCTTCCCTACTGAGGGAGCTCCAACAATAATAGTCTTGTAGAGTTCAGCAGCCACAATATCACCAAGGGTTCTAGTCCATGGTGACACTGATTGAACTTATTTATCAGGGTTGCTAGGATGCACGGACAGGTGTTTATATCCCTTGGAAATGTATGAATTCCGAGGTTGATTTGCCACCAAGCGGACCTCGCAGAGTCTAACCCAGTGCCGTTCTTGGGAGTACATCACTCTGGTGGTTAAGATTGTACAACTAACAATGAACGGTTGCTAGGATGTTGAATTTCTCCCTATCGAAGGGTTTTATTACATTCTAGCACTGTTTCTAAAGCTATGATAGACTTTGAGAATATCAGAAAACGAACGACAAACATCAAGGGTTACATTGATGCACTCTCTGACAAAGATAGAGACATCGTAATGGAACTGTATGAAGAATACAAACCAATCGATGCAGTCGTTGATGAATTACGAGAAATAACGAAGGGACTCAAAGTTGTCATCTTTAGTGCTCCATGGTGTGGAGATTGTAAAAGAGCGATGCCTGCCATGCTCCATCTTGAAGAGAAGATTGGCCTTGATGCCATGGTCTTCGGAAACATCAAGACAGATCCACTGAACAAGGATATCCAGTGGAAAGTACCACCATCACCTCCCGAGGTCAACGAATGGGGAGCAACTGCCATTCCATGGTTCGAATTCTTTGATTCTGAGGGAAACAAGGTAGGGTCACTAAGAGAGAAAGCAACAGTAAAAGAAACTCTTGAAGAGGAAATTCTCTACGTGCTTACATCTAAATAGGGAGATAACCTGAGAAATAATTAGCGATTGGAGGAATGAGATGTGGATATTCCAATATTAACAAGTTTCATTGAAGGACTAAAATTATTCTTTGCATCCAAGAGATTGAAATGGTTGACACTGATATTCTTCATTGGAGCATTTACAATAATAATCTGGGAAAATCTAGCAATTATTTTTCCTGGGCTGGGTCTAGTAGCTCTCGTAGTGGGAGGAGTGTTTCCAACATTCTTCTTGATTACAGGGTTCACAGCGTTCATAGGATTGGCAAGATTTGTAGCAGATGAAGAGTCATACAGAAAATCCCTCATCTATACAATCTTCTGGTTTGTAGCAAGTTTCTTTGTTCTCATTCTTCTCTTTGTAGTGAGACCAATCTTCAATTGGATGTTTATCGGTGTAGCATTCCTTGGTTGGATTGGGTTCCAATCATATTTCTCGACTAGATCAGCCTTAGGATATGCTGAAAGTGTAGCTATTGATAGTCAGTCGAAACTAATGGGATACCTATATGGATTCATCTACATCCTGAACTACGTAGTCGTATTCGGTGCAGTTATCGTCACCTTCATTTTTGTCAATCCAACATGGGGAGCAGGTCTATTATTTGGAGTACTTGGTGCATTACTAGCAGCAGGATTTAATTTCATTAATGGATGGATTCTAAACGCAGAACGTAACAAGTCTACTGCAAGTAATATTTCATTCCTTGGAATGTTCATCTCGTTCTATTCAGCATACTTCATCTACAACGTAATGAAGGGATATGACCCGGGTCTCGATCTAGTAGGCATTGGTATCTCAGTATTCTTTATTCTCTACACTATGAGTAGTGTTGGTCGCAGTCTTGCTTCAAGAGCTGAGTTGGACACTCGCTGGAAGTTCAGCAAGGAACTTGCAGCCACATTTACATTCTTCCTGGCATCAGGGTTCATGTTCGTTGATGCAATGTTCTCTGTAATTCTCGATCTTGCAGATGCAACACTTGAGGGAGGAATTGGTGATACGGTCAAACTTTTGGTCTTCCCATTCGTCGCATTCATCATGGCGTTGAATTTCATCCGGAAGTCACGCAAAGAACCTAAACCTCCAACAGTATATGATGATATTCCGATAGTTCCTGAAGAGCCAGAAGAAGAACCCATGGCAGAACCTGAAGAGGTTATGGAGTCTGAAGAAGAACCAGCATTCATCGAAGAGGTAGAGGAAGAAGAAACCTCAGTTGAAGAAGATGGGGAAGTCCTCGAAGACGAACCATTAACCAAGGAAGAAGACGAATAGTAGGAGCCTAGCGCTCCTACCCTTCTTTTTTCTAGTTTATAGGTCAAGATTTTTAACACAAATTGCTAAGTTTGAATGAAGTGGGTTAAGTTTTGACTGACCCTAAATAACTGGAGAAACTAAAAATGGCACAATACGAATGCATCGTCTGTGGCTGGGTTTATGATGAAGAAAAAGGTGACCCTGATAGCGGCATCGCAGCAGGCACCAAGTGGGATGATCTCCCCGACGACTGGGTTTGTCCCATGTGTGGGGCGGCAAAGCCGGATTTTGAATTAATTAATTAATGAATAATTGATTAATTAATATATTTGATGAGGGTCTATCTAGGACACCTCATCTTCATCTCTTTTGCTTGAAAAATATTCATCTAATCTGGCAGAAAATGATGAATGTGTATGATGGTTTGATGTTTGCAGATCGTCAGAGTTAGTTAGATAACGAAACACAGCATCGCAACCAGTAGTTTCACTAGTGGGAATCGATTGGGTTCAGGGCCCCTCAGCTCCAGCTAATTGCTGAATCGGTCTACAGCGTGTAGGGCATGTAGTTCCGTTTCTTCCCTTGGCGATCACCCAAGATGCCACCTATCAACATGCAAGATCCAAGACCAATCCAAAACATGAATACAGCGAAAAATTGGTATGAGATGTAGGGCGAGGGGGAAAATATAGAGCCAATAATTGGTCCGAGGGGTATTACCAGAATAAACCAACCCATTGCAAAGATACAAGCGTATCCCAAAGGCCACATCACTCTATCGAATGTGGGGGAATTCCGCTGAGAGAGATAGTAGAAAAAGAAACCGGACACACTGGCAATGACAAGCCAAGACAGTGATTGAAAGGGTTCCAATAATTGTAGACCGATTAGTACGAGATAGATCCCTAGAATCGTCACAAGGGACACAACAAACCCGATTTTCATTCCACGAGTCCATATTAGAGGCGCTCTGGTCTGACTCAGCTGTAGTAGATTGTCAATGTTTGATATTCTGCACACGGGGTTTGTCTTGACACAGACTTCTATGATTCTAGCGCCTTCAACAAAGTCATCAATCTCCAGGAGTTTCTTCAGGCCATCTACTGCCTGTTCTTCTGTGAGTTGACCTGCTTGTAATGTTTCCGTGAAGTCGACAATGCACATCTCAAGCAATGTTACGGAATCGCCATATGGTCCGTCCATGAGACCAGAAGCATCAACAGAGTTCCATAACTCTTCGGTAATTCGATAATATTGGGTTCCATCCCACGGTTGTTCAGTCCAAGCTGTGACCATCTCATACAGGGTTCTTGTACCTATTCGCTCCATTTCAAACACCTTCTGGGAAATCATAGATGTCATTCTAGAACCGGTTAACCATGGGGTCACATGAAAGGCATGTAGTCCCGTCGACGACCAAGCCAATCTCCTATGAATGCTCCAACTACTAAGGACAGAATCATTGGAAGGGGCCATCCCAACCACCATGGAAGAGAAATGCTAAGGGAAATAAGAAGAATGGTTAAGGG
>JAEOSL010000187.1 GCA_016840385.1 Candidatus Thorarchaeota archaeon
CTAGCTCCTTACATGTTCATTATCAATATCGTATTGTTTATTCTCTTGCTGATTGCCTGGTTTGGAGGCGCATCAATAATAATCGGTGGTCTGCTACTTACTACATCTCATGTTCGCTTGGGTAAATTCATTATTGCGATTGCCGCGGGATTTGGATTGATCAGTTTTATTCTAGTCATACTCTGGGTTGTATTGGTGAATGGATGGATTGCTTTGTTGGCGTTCAGTTGGTTGATCATCAACACACCATGGGCATTGGGATTAGTTCTGACAATTATTGCACGAAGCTCGGCTAAGTGATCCTTCTATTCAAAAAAGTGTGAATCGGATTGACGAAGCTCGTGTTTTGTCGAATCACTATCGAATTAATTCGTTTGATATATAAGTAGGTAGAATCCAACTGCGTAGAAGTCTACCTAGTTGGGATAAAGATGAGTAAGCCTGTCACGCTGTTCCTTCCTACACCTGAGAAGCTAACCCCTATTCAATCCCTTATTCTGATTCAGCTCCTAGAGACCTCAAAATATGGATATGAGATTCTCCGCAGTCTCCGTGATGCGTTTAGAGGTGCATGGGAGCCAAAGACCGGAACAGTCTATCCTACTCTTCAAGCTTTAGAAAAAAAAGGATATGTTACAAAGAAAGCCAAAGATGAGAAGACTCACTATAGTCTGTCAAAACAAGGTAGAGAAAAGTTACGAGAGATGAGCGATTATGTCGCTGAGTATCTCTTGTTCAACTCAAGATTCATTGAATCGACTGTCGAAAATATGCCCCCATCATTTACACAGGAAGTTTTCACAAAGATACACCTAGCTGGTATTGATGAGATTCTTCCTGAAGCTACGATTCTAGATGCTATCGGAAATCTTCCTGATAAGGATCTCAAGAGAGCATTTCTGGAAACTCGAAAATCAATTCTTCAACGAAAACTCAAGCTAGTGAAAAAACAGCTAACGGATTTAGACAAATGAGGTGAAGACATGAAAGAGTATGATGTTGTAATCGTTGGTGCCGGTCCTGGTGGATCTACAGCTGCAAAAGAAGCTGCAGAGAAGGGTCTCAAGACCATCTTTTTTGAACGTGGTCGGAAACCTGGGAACAAGAATTCCTCTGGAACTGGATTAGGCCCTCGTCTATGGCGAGAATTTGATTTCATGAAAGAGATCAACTCAGATGATTGTCCATCCATCCGAGAGGGACGTGCTGCTCGAAATTACATGATAGATAACGATGGGAAAGTAACTGGTTATATTATGACCACACCCACTGCTTCAGTTGAATATGAGCCAGCAAAGAGCTGGATTACGCTGAACTGCTATAGAAGTGACTTTGACCCATGGCTAGCAAAATATGCCACCGATGCTGGGGCTGAGTTGAAGACATCAACTCTAATCACCGGTCTCCTGAAAGAGGATGGCAAAGTAGTTGGTGTAATTGACGAGAAGGGTGAGAAGTATCGAGGTCTCGTGATTGGTGCTGATGGTGCTGTTTCCATGGTAGCTCAACAATCTGGGTTACGCAAGAGATGGGGTCAGAAGCAAGTGACCTTGACTCTTCAATATGACTTCGAATGTTCGGCATCTAAGATTGATGACGTGATGGGTGATGAGGCACTGGCAGTCTGGTGGTCTGCGACATTTCCTGCTGCATATCAGGTGTTTTTCAACTCAAGTTTTCATATTGGCTTCGGTAACTGGATGACTTGGTGGGATAAGAATCCAGTTCACTATCTCAACAAGGTGATCAATCTAGACTACATGCAGCGATTGATCAGAGTTCTCGAAGCTAAACCTCGAGAGTTTCAGGCTCATCTTCTGCCTTGGATGGGAACGCCTGAGAACACTCATACTGACAACGTTATACTAATTGGAGATGCAGGTGGTTTTCCATGTCCCCTTGAAGCTGAAGGTATCTATCCCGCAATGGTGACTGCAAGAGCTGCAATTGATACTGCTGCTGAAGCACTATCTGCTGGTGATACATCCAAGGACTTCCTTTCCCTCTATGATAAGAAGTGGAAGGCGACATCTGTCGGAGAGGACTTCAAGTCTGGCCCAGAGTTGCAAAGCATTTGGATGGCACTTCCCTTCAGTCCGAGAAAGTCGATGTCTTGGTTCGTACCTATGTTCATGGAGATCTTAGGTGGGATCATCGATTGGTCTGAACCACACCCCGTTCGTATCAGACAGATTGTTCGGAGACTCAAGAAGTATCTCCCACAAGCAGTACCTTTCATCATGAAAGAGGTGATTCCACTCCTGACCTCCGTACTTGGCGAGGAGAAAATGGAACTTCTAACTGATCCTGCGAGACTGATGACAGAAATGCCTGAGATTCAAGAAGCCATGATGCAGGCATTCATGGATGCTCCAGAGGAGGAATGATAGCAATGAAAATAGATCACAAGAACCTTCAAACTAGAATTCCCGGAACTGGTGATTTCATCAAGATTGACAATTCGAAGTGCACCCAGTGTGACCGTTGTCTAGTCATATGTGTGATGAATCTATGGAAGAAACGTGAAGACACAGTATACATCGTAGACGATTATGCATCACATTGCTTGGAATGTGCAGCATGCTATCAGGTATGTGAGAGTGATGCAATTGAATTCAGATATCCTGCTGGAGGCACTGGAATAGTGATAGAGCAGGGATAACCTCGATAAAACAATGAAGCAATGGGTAACTACGACAAAACAATGAAGCAAGGGATAGCAATGAATGAAACATTGAAAGCTGAAATTACAAAGATTACTGGGAATGAACGAATTTCGGACGAAGAGAATATACTCTCGTCATATTCAGGAGTGTTTCCTCCATCTCTAGTTGTCTGGCCAATTTCTACCGAAGAAATAGCAAAGATTGTGAAATGGGCAAATGAGAATGCAATCTCACTTGTTCCAGTAAGTTCTGCAGGCCCCAAATTGCGCCGTTCCTCCTTACCTAAGGTAGAGGGTACTGTAGTTCTTGACATGAGCAAGATGAACAAGATTCTCAGAATCGATTCAGAGAATAAGGTGGCAATGGTAGAACCCGGAGTTACTTATGATACTCTAATTAGCGAGTTGAAGAAGGAAGGTCTCAGACCACTCATGCCCCTTCTTCCGAAGGCATCTAAATCAGTTCTAGCAAGCTGTCTTGATAGAGAACCAATCACAACACCTAGATTCCATTGGGATACACCTGATCCCCTCCTCTGTACTGAAACAGTATTTGGTACAGGTGACATTTTCCGTACGGGTGCGGCAGCAGGTCCAGGAACACTAGAAGAACAGTGGGAATCAGGACAAGCCCAGAAGAACCCACAGGGGCCATCCCAATTTGATCCCTACCGACTTATCCAAGGGTCTCAAGGAACAATAGGTATTGTGTCTTGGATTTCAATGAAATGTGAGATGCTTCCTGACAAGCAGTTGTTTCTCCTCGCTCAGAGTGATAATCTGAATTCCATCCAAGACTTCAACTATGCTCTATTCAGACGCAGGTTAGCTGATGAGCATTTCATGTTAAATTCAGTCAATCTTCGTGCTATCCTTTCAACTAACAAACTGTACTCTCCATGGACTCTCATTGTAGGAGTTTCCGGTCATGGTTTGATTGCAGATGAGGAATTGGACTATCGGGTTGGTGATATCAGAGATATTGGATCTGAAACAGGTGTTAATCTTCAAGAGAACTTCGATGCTATCAGATCCTCTGATATTGAAGGCGTCCTCAATAGGGCAAGTGAGGTTCCGTATTGGAAACCTCGGGTCATGGGTGAATGTCTAGAGGTGATGTTTACAACAACACTCGATAGAGTTCAGGAGTTTTATAACACATTCCTGGAATTCGCTGAAAATGTAGGATTTCCAGAGGATCAAATTGGAGCCTATGTCCAACCTATGGTTCAGGGAACCAACACCCATGTAGGTTTTG
>JAEOSL010000003.1 GCA_016840385.1 Candidatus Thorarchaeota archaeon
GTGTTGTTGTCGCAACTGACACGATGATCAGCTGGGGCACAATCGTTCTAAGTGAAAAAGGCGTTAAAGCTTTCAAACTGACTGATACTATTGTTTTGGCCTCCGCAGGTTTGACATCTGATTACCAGATGTTAGTAAACAGGCTAAAGGCACAGATTAAGCTCTATGAACTCAATCAGAAGAAATCAATCACTGTGAAAGCATTGTCCAAGATGATAGCCAATACACTCTATTCCACAAGAATGGCACCACTATATGTGCAGACTGTGGTAGTTGGGGTTGATGAAAATGGTCCTCAACTCTATACATTGGACATGGGCGGTTCACTCATACCTGATGAATTCACTGCTACTGGTACAGGAGTAAGAACTGCTTATGGTGTTTTAGAGAACTTTCTCAAGGCTCAAGTAACTGTCAAGGAAGCTGAAGAAATTGCTATCAAGGCCGTTAAAGCAGGCATCGCAAGAGACATTCAATCTGGTGGCGACATCCATGTCATGAGTGTGACTGATGCTGGTATTACAGAACGTACTGTCAACTAGTGCGTGTGCATCTATTGAGTTCACATTCACTCATCTTCAGAACCCATTCTTCATCAAGATATAGCGTAGCGGCTCTAGTTGGAGCCCTTGAACTTGATCATAGACTCGTGGATCTCGATATCCAAGCCCCTCTTGATTTGTCGATGAAATCTATTCAAAAGGCCATTGAGAGAGGTCCAACAATTATCGCACAATCAGTGATGAGTACCCAAACCGAGAGAGTGTATAAAGAAGTACGAGAGATTCGGGATCATTTTGGAAATGATGTGATTATTGTCGGAGGCGGAGCTCATGCAAGTATTCGCCCGAAGGATCTACTTACGAATGGATTTGATTATGTTGTTGTAGGAGAGGGAGAATACGCCTTTCCTGAACTGATTTGGTACTTGATGAACGACAAAAATCCTTCAGACATAGTTAACATTGTTGATAAAACAACAGAAGAAATTCCAGTTCCAAAGAAATTTCCCATAGTCGACTTAGACAAATGTCCACCTTTTGCATTAGAAATGAACATTCTAGGTCCCATTGAGGTTACAAGGGGATGTCCTTTCCAGTGCAAGTTTTGTAGCACACCGTTCCTTACAGGAGGAAGAGTAAGGCATCGGTCGGTTGAATCTATCAGTAACTGGTTGAAGCTTGCAGTTGAAAAGAGCGGATTTGAACGTACATGGTTCCTATCACCCAATGCATTGTGCTATGGTGGACATGGACGAAAAGCTGAGCCGGGAAAATTAGAGGAATTACTGAAATCTGTCACAAAAATCGATGGTCTCGATGAAGTCTTCTTCGGTTCATTTCCTTCAGAAGTAAGACCAGAATTTGTCACCCATTCGATTCTTGAGATGCTCAGAAGCTATGTCGCAAATGATACCATCCAAATTGGTCTTCAATCAAGCAGTAATCGTCTTTTAGAACTAGCAAATCGTCATCATACAGTAGAAGAAGGAATGGATGCTATTAGGACTGCACTTGATATTGGATTCATACCTCACGTCGATATGATTTTTGGACTCCCAGGCGAAACAAAAGAGGAACTACATGATAGTGTCAAGTTATGCTATGATCTTGTAGAAATGGGAGCAAAGACTCATGGTCATGTCTTTATGCCTTTGCCGGGTAGCGCCTTCGAAAATATGCCGCCTGGCAAACTTGATTCAGAGAGTCGTAGATTGCTAGGAGAATTGTCTAGACGGAAGGACATGACAGGTTCATGGAGTACACAGGAAGGAATTGCTGAATACCTTTGGTCTAGGAATCAGAGAGCATCTGATGATGAAACTTGAACAATTCTAAACCCTGATAAGACCAATAGGGAACAAACCTTCGAATCACATTGAATTCAAACATGCCTACAGAGCTGAGAGAAAAGCTCGAGAAGCAAGGATACCACCTACTTGGTAAGAGAGGGGCATTCAAGGCATGTCAATGGCAGAAGAAAGCACTCCTACATGGAGATGCCTGTTACAAACAAAGATTCTATGGTATTGAGTCGCATCGTTGTGTACAGATGGCACCTGTTGTGGACAAATGTACTCAGAGTTGCGATTTTTGTTGGCGTATCACACCAAGTGATGTAGGCATATCATGGGATCAAGTGAACGTTTCCGATGATGATGTCGTACCTGTAAATGAGTTAGTTGATGCAGTTCTTATGGCGAATCTAAGATCTCTAGGTGGATACAATCCAGATGCAGGGGCAAAGGTGCTTAGAGAGAAATATCTTGAAGCTCGAGAGCCCAAACATGTTGCTGTATCATTAGCTGGTGAACCTACGCTCCATCCTCAGATTAGTGAGCTAATTGACGAAATTCACAGTCGAAATATGACCTCATTTCTTGTAACTAACGGAACTCTTCCCGAAGTTCTTGAAAGAATGACTGCACCAACTCAGCTTTATGTCACGCTAGCAGCACCTGATGAAACTACATACAAGAAACTGTGCAGACCTGGAATCAAAGACGGATGGCAGAAAATTGTAGAGAGTCAGGAAGTACTTCAATCGCTTAACACAAGAACCGTTAACAGACTTACAATGGTTTCAGGACTCAATATGAAGAATCCAAGGTCTTACTCAGACCTCATTCTAAAAGGGGAACCAGATTTTGTTGAGGTCAAGGGATACATGTTCCTTGGTTCATCAAGAGGAAGATTGTCAAATGAAAATGCTCCTTCACATCGGGACATACGAGCATTTTCTCAGAAACTTGCAGATCTTACTGGGTACCACGTTCTAGACGAACAAATTGAGAGCAGAGTGGTCCTACTGTCACAGAGTAAAGACATAAAGAAGCTGCAGCAGACTTGAGAGTGATTAGATATGGAACTTACAGACATTCTGAATGGTATTAGAGATGAGATAGATGCTGATGATCAAGTCAGAGAGAAGGTACTTCCACTCAGTCGAAATGCAGTTAGAAAATGCAGCGAATCTATCAAGATGACCCACAAGAAGGAGTTTGCTAAGGCGAAGACTTTGCTTGAAGAAGCTCGTGAAATCATTGCATCAGCCATTAGTGAGATGCCAGCTAGTACCTTTGTTTCAAAATCTAAAACAATGGATATTGCGTATCAAGAGTTGACAGAAGCAGCCAACGTTTTGTCACTCATTGAGCATGGCGAGTATACACCACCTGAGAAATACAAAATACCATCAAGACCGTATCTAAATGGGCTTGCAGATGTGATTGGAGAGCTAAGACGTTCATCTCTGGATTCTTTGCGACATGATGATGTCAGCAAAGCAGAACAACTTCTGAGTCTAATGGAAGATGTTCTTGAGGGGCTACAGTCATTTGACTATCCAAATGCATTAGTTCCTGATTTACGAAGAAAGTGCGATGTGGGAAGAGCTTTGGTTGAGAGAACTAGAGGGGATTTGACAAGAGCTGTAGGACAGAGTAGACTAGTAAGAGAACTTGCAGATTTCGAGAAACGAATAAGTAAGAATGAATGAGGGATGATGATGATTACGCCTGATATTTGGTTCACTTTGTACGCACTCTCCAAGAAAGGAGCAATACATGGCAAGACCATTCTTACAACCAGAGAATTAGGAGATATAATGACTATCAGTCAACAGACTGCATCAAGACGGATAGCGTTCTGCGTGGACAAGGGTTTTGTAACAAGAGTACATACTGCAGATGGGATGCTATTACATATCACCGACAAGGGAAGGGAAGAGCTCATGCAAATCATGACTAGTCTGGAAATTGCATTTACTCCACCACAAGATGAGATTGTGATAGAAGGGCAGATTGTTACCGGACTTGGAGAAGGAGCTTACTACATCGAAGTATATTCTGCAAAGCTGAAGAGTGCACTTGGATTCAAACCGCATTTAGGAACTCTCAATGTGAAAATTACCGACGACGAGTCCCGAAAAGCTATTGGAAGGATGAAGAATTCACCACCGCTTGTTCTTACTGGATTTCGCCATAAGGGTCGGACCTTTGGAGATGTAATCTGTTACAGAGTAAAAGTGAATGACGAGATTGAAGCAGCAATCGTAATAGCACAAAGAACCCATCACAGTGAAGAAATCTTAGAGGTTGTGGCCTCTGTTGATATCAGAAGTTCTCTGAAACTGGATGATGATGATACTGTTAGGCTGACTTTAATTCCACTTCATTTAGTGACATAAAATCAATGTCCAAATTCCCCTGTCAGTGGAACAAATGCAACTCCACCCCAGTTCTTACGATTGATCTTTCCCTTAGCATCTTTCTCAATCATCAAAAGATCTTGGAAAAATCCTCTACTTCCAACGGGTATAAGCATTATACCTCCAGGAGCAAGCTGTTCAACGAGGGGGTCGGGTACTTGTGGGGCTGCTGCAGCAACAAGAATTCTATCAAAGGGCGCATGGTCACTGAGACCCAATCCACCATCACCATGAATCAGTGTGACTCTATCATCATACCCAGTCCGTTCCAGATTCTTCTGAGCAAAAGCAATGAGACCTTCCACTATTTCAATGGTATAAACATGACCTGGGTTTTGTACTCCTTTGGGGGCAACCATTTCTGCACACAATGCAGAATGATAACCTGAACCTGCTCCCACTTCCAGAATTTTCAGACCATGTTCAAGATTGAGACTCTCGCACATGATTACGCACATATGAGGCGCAGATATTGTTTGACCCAATCCAATTGAAAGTGGTGAGTCTCGATATGCCTGTCCTTTAGTGGAGGGATGGACAAATTCCTCTCTCGGTACAGTTCTAACCGCTCTTTCCACCTCATCACTTCTAAGATATCCACTGCTTTGTAATCGTCGAACTAGATTGTCTACTTCCTTTTTGTATCGGTTCTTGGACATGCGAATCATTAACTGAGAGGACATGGATTCATAAAAGGCTTGCACACCATACATTTCATGCATCTCGTACGGTTCAAAGCCTATGGACATGAGAATGTAATAGGGGAGCATAGGACTACAGTAGAGATAACGACCGAAAATCATCTCACAAAGCAGGGCACTTGTATCGTAGGAGTACAAGCAACACAGAAACTATCCGAATTATCCTCAGAAATACGAGAATTGGTCACGCTTGAAACTACGAAGATTATTCTCATGATGGAAGTTGCAGGGATTAGAGAACAGGTTACAGGAACTGGAGGAAATAACCTTACATACACTGACTCTGTAAGCATGGTTGCAAGAACTAGTTCATTTCAATGTGGAAGGACACTGATGATTAATGCAGACAAAGCAGCCTCGGATCTTAGTAGAGAATTCGTAAGACTACTAGTAAAAGATGGGATAGAGATGAATTGCGAATTGCATTTTATTCCCCAATGATAACGTCAGCAACCATTTGGAACTCGTAAGGTGCACTATCACGGACTCGTCGGACCAAGCCGATTTTCTTCACAGATCGACCTTCTTTCTCAACCAATCCAACTACTTTCTCTTTCAGTGTATCTTCAGGGGTATCTCCACCAATGAAGTCATAGTAATGCATGATTCCACTTGGTTTCAGGATACTGCATGCGTCACTGACAAAATCAGATGCACCTGATGGGTGGTTCATAATTACTCGATCTATATTGAGTTCATTGCTATTCACATAGTCATGAGCATCAGCTACTACGGGAAGTATCGTTCCTACAAGTTTGTTCAGTCCAATGCTTTCACAAAGTAGGTCTATTGCAGACTGGTTGATGTCAATAGCTATCACCTTAGCGTCTGTATTCTTAGTGATATGAATTGCAAAAGGACCTACTCCACAGAACATATCGACTACAATCTCACCTGTTTGAACAAGTTGCGCAATTCGATTATGCTCTTCCAGAAGACGTGGACTGAAGTATGCCTTCGCAACATCCACTGCAAGTCTACAACCATATTCTGTATGGATTGTCTTCGTACGATCTTCACCTGCAAGAAGTGTGTATTCTCTCACTCGAGTAGTTCCTGAAACCGCACCTTTCTTGGCGAGAACTGTCTTGAAATTGGAATGGATATTATGGAAAACCTCTCCAATTAGTTGAGAATATGAAGAAATTTCATCAGGAATTTCCAAAACTGCAATATCTCCAATCAAATCGTATGCACGTGGAAGAAGAGCAAGTTTCTCAGGTGGTAGTTTACCTTCCAAAGCATCGACTAGAGTTCGTGGGTCTTGAGGAATTACATCAAATGTTCGAATACCTGTATCAACAGAAACCGCAGAATTCAATGTTGCTAGCTGATTCTTAGTGAGTTCCAACTTTACTGGGAAATAGAGTACTCTGTCTTCAGAGATTATCTTGCAGCTATTGTCAAGCAATTCCATTGTAAGGAGGATCTTTCTGATTGTTTCTCCATCTTTGACTGGAACGCTGATGTATTGTTTCTCTGATGACATCAATTACTGGTCACAATAAGATGCCTAAGATAGTTGCGATGATGATTAGGATAACAATCTGATGTATTCTTTTCCAGAACCAGCCTTTGTGCCCACCATCAATTGATGAAATTCTGCATCAGTACCAGTCTGTGTGACCTTCTGAAGTGTTCCAGAAACCTCTATCCAATCACCGTTCTTGAATAGACCACCAAATGCTCCATCGTATATCACAATTCGAGTAACTGTAATCTCATCAATTAAGGCGGGTTCAGTAGTAAGAATTGCAGGGTGGAAAATTCCATAGTTTGCATTTTCAACAACCATTGATAATTTCACAGGATTTTGTGCGAGTGTGGTATACGATTCGGAACCATGAGCAATAGGTGCTTCCTCTGGTTTGAGAATAGGTGTGATTCCTATGCACTGATCCTTGACGTAGATAGCCTTTCGACGAGAGAAGAGTGTCTGAAGGTCGGTCATATCTAAGGACGGAATACGCTTCTTTACACGATCCATCCCTCGGTTCCACTCTGGAAGGTTTCTAATTCTGGTTTCAGCCTCTTTGTTTTCTAAATTCGCATAGTTATCATACAAAATCCAGGACTCCTTGAATCCATAGACGTTCATGTTGATATCTGAGTAGTTAGGATTATGACCTTTCCAAAGAATACTACCAGATATGCCAATATTATCCAGAGACAATTTGAGTTCATCTTGAATAGTTTCAGCAGCTTTCTGAACTAGTTCTTCTAGTACATCCTTTGGCTCTTCTATTATCTCAACAAGTCGTTGTTCTGAGCTGAAGTAATCCTTGATCATAGTACGTGGGGGTTCAACCAAATCTGTCTGAAAATGTGAATCAAATACAGTGTAATTCTGAGGTAGTCTGGACATGCCTTCGACAGTCGAATCAACTGAACCCCAGAACATTCGCTTGTATCGAGTATCCCCTGCTTGCCACTTTCCTTCTTTATCTGGAACGTATTTGAGAAATGAAAGAATTCTATCTGGGGGTTGGATATATCCAAGTGTAACAAACATTCGACCCTGTTTATCTCTGAAAATATCACGGTCTCGGACCCTATCTGGTAGATCAATAATAGCAGGGTTCGTCATTTCTTACAACTCCAGTAAATTCTGCTTCAGACAGCTACATAGATTAGATGGATTACAGTTTAGCTTTACTGATGAAGATTCTCCATCTCTGTGACAGCCTTAATCCTGATGGTCTTGGGGGTTACGAGTCATACTTGCATTATCTATCAGAACATCTTGTCAATAAGGGAGATGTGTCAATAGTAGTAACGCAACCTCCAAAGCAAGATTCCCCCGATTATATTGACCACCAGTACTACAGAATTCACTATCTTTCAGGAAATTTTCTAGAAGCAAGAAAGTGGGAATTATTTGCATTACCTGAAGACAAACGTGAGATCTATGCGAGTAAAATGTTTGAAGAAAATGACTTGGAACTAAATATTGACCTTCTTGTGGAGCAGCTTACAGAATTTATTCATGAATTTAAACCTGACATTATTCACGCTCATAGTACCTATGTTGTATTCAATAGAGTGCTTTCAAAGTTGCAGGAAAATGGTGCAGTGGATGATATTCCTATGATTGGGATGATTCATGGCCGACCAAAACCATTGATTCTACCAGGTGGAGAAGTAACAACTGATTTCGAGAGTTTTAGTGACGCCTGTCCATTCGATTTGATTCTAGCTGTTAGTAACAATGTAGCAACGGTGTTAGATGAGCATCTATCAATGAAAGGAATCACCGTTCCGATTCTTCCACTATACCTAGGAATAGATCTGTCTGCATTCTATCCGATGCCTGATGTAGAAAAGAAGTGGGATATTGCATTTTTAGGTCGTCTAGAAAGGATGAAAGCTGTGGATCTCTTTCCTGAAATGCTTACTCTACTGAAAAAAGACTATCCACATTTGAAGATGGTAATGACCGGAGAGGGATCATTGAAGGACAAACTCCTGAATGATTTCGAAAGTGCAGGAGTATCACAGATGGTAGATTATCTTGGTGTTATAGAAACCAAGGCTGTTCCGAAGTTGATTAACCAAAGTCGAATCTTCATTTATCCATCAAGGGAAGAGCCCTTTGGGCTTTCGATTGTTGAGGCTATGGCATGTGGAGTTCCTGTGGTGACTACCAATGTCTATGGACCAAGTGAGATCATAACTCAGGATGTAGATGGCCTGGCTGTAAATCCAGATGATGTGAATGCACTTGTCAAAGCGGTACGTACTCTATTAGATGACGAACAGCTTCGAATAGTGATGGGAGAGGAAGGAAGGTCAACCGTGAAGAAACGGTTTGATATCAATCAACATCTAGAGAACCTTGTCGGTATCTATCAAGATTTGTTGTAAAAGAATAGATTCTCAGAGTAAAGAAATGAGTCTGTGGGACTGGGAAGAGTCCCACAAATGATTCTACCAAGGCCACGGGATTTTGTCACTAATAATATCCCAGAATTTGACAAATAGTGGAGTCAGCAAAATGACAGTTGGTATACCTATCGTCAGCAATGGGAGAAGCTGAAGCCCTATCGCAACAAGAACAGCAACTTGTTCCACAAATAGACCAACAACTGTTGTAATTAGAGCTGCAAAGATCAGGCCAATTACGGATAAAATCGACAATTTTGCAAGTGAACGACCACTAGTGAAATCGTAGCTTGGTAGACCTACAATAAGACCGAGAACTCCAAATGCAACACCATATAGGGAAAACGCTATGATTCCCCCAGACAAGTAGATACTTGCTAGTAGTTCACCGAAATAACCGACTAGAAAGCCAGCTAATGGTCCTCTGATTGCACCTACTGCGGCAACCAATGCCAAATCTGGAGCAAAGCCCAGAGCAAAGAAGCCTATAGCTAGAAAGGGCATCGGAATTACTTCAGCACCCATATAGAGAACAGCACCAAATAGCACAGCTAAGAGCGTCCATATGATAGCGTTCGTGTTCTGTAGGTGTAGTTTGTCTTTCACTGACTCGATGGGAGTAGTTTGAGTTTCGCTTGGTTCATTTTCTGACATCAAATCATCTCCTCATTGTATCACTATGTTATACGAACCCGGACTCAGCGTGAGTGTGTAGTCGCTTCCATCCAGTACTAGTTGTTGTAGTACAACGCCTCCAGCATATGCTGTTGGAGCTGAACCAAAGTTGCTGAAAGTCAGTGTTGCGGCTTGGTCTACTTGGATGTTCAAAATGAATCCTCCCTTCACAGGATCCCATTCTGCTTGATACACCCAGATATTGTTGTCATCTGCTGCACTGATGAATGGATAGTTCCAGAACTCTGTTGGACGTGCATCTGCAAGATCTCTGATGGTCACTGGAAATGTCCCCCATGTTCCAAGCCCAGTTGCAACTGGTTGAAGCATTGCATATAGTGATGCGATTCCATCCTCATAGTGCATTGCTCTGCCATCTTCTGACCAGATTTGGTTACTAGGACCTAACCAAAAATTCCTGAGTCGTTCTACTGTTTGTGCGTCTCCTCTCTGGTTTGCCAGTGCCATCGTGAAGAAGCTCCCTAGTACTGTGTCTAGATCGGTGAAGCTTCCCGGTTGATTGTATGATCCTAGCATGTACATTTCACTACTTGAGATATCCCTACCAAACACCTCAATAAACCGCTCATAATCGTTGATTGTTTCGTTCTCCTGAGTATATTCTAGAAATGCCATAGCCCACGATGTATCATACGATGAAACAGCAGGTTCGTCACCCTGCATAATGGGTTTAGGGTAGTCATCAAGTGAATCATTAGAACCTAAATACGGAGATACAAGATCAGCGTAAGTGAAAAGATCATACTTGTCCTGCATCTGAGTATTAACATAGTTTAATCCATAGTTCCACATACCACTTTCCATATAGTTTGTATCGTAGATATTATCGAAGAGTTCTGTTGCAAAGATGGGAATACTGTTACAATGGACGAACACAATATATGGCTCACAGGGAATGAGTCCCACTCCCCAAATTCCTCCTTCTTTGGGATTGCCATAACCGTCAGTGGTCAATGAGGTATTCCAGTCATCAATGAACCAACTAATCTCACTTGCAAATTCACCAGTGTTGAAGCTACGTTCATAGAGTGCCATCATCAATGCATAGTGTCCCGTCCACATGATGTTGGCCGGTCCTCTGAACCCGCCAGTATAAAGATCTGATGAGTTGTTTGGATCAGGATAGTAATAATCATCCCAGTTTGTATTCACCCATTCCCAGTATTCAATCGAGTCGTTTCCGTACTCATCAATCGTTGTGTTCATCATCTTGATTAATGAATAAGCAACGTCTTGATAGAGCGAAGTACGGTATCCGGGTGTTGTTTCATAGAGCATAGACATTACGTAATCGGTGAAGGCTGCTAAATAGTGACGTCCGCCCCTGAATCCTTCAGAATACCAACCATCCCATGAGTTGTATGCACGGTCTGTTGTAATGGTATCAAAGTAGTTGAACATGCCAATCTGGTCTTTGTTCAGAGATTGGTAGTCAGCAAAGTTGAATGTAACTCCATCGATTGTCTGAACGCTCATTGTCGATGGCGGGGTTGGGAGATTTCCAAAAGTCATTCCAGCAAAAACTATTGAGATGACTAGCACTGTTAGAACGAATTTATTTTGTTTTAAAATCTGGGACATCGATAATCACGTCGAGGAAATTGAGGATGAGTCTACTGAATGGTTAAACCGCACCATAAATAGTTTACAGAAATGTGGAAAATTAGTTATTTCGCATCTAGCGACGTGCATCTATCATAAGAAACTCTTGAAATCTTTGCATAATTCTTCGAAGTTGTTCCTGGATCTCATTCTTCTCGTCTTCTCTCAGACTGAGGAGTTCCTGTAATTTCATATTTTCTGACAAAACACTGATTGCAGACTCTAATTCCTTGCAGAAGAACCGTATCGCATATAGAGTAGGAACAGGGGTTGCTTGCGAGGTGCTCCCACTAAGGAAGATTACGGGGAGAGTTTCCTCTGAATCCATAGAGACTAGTTGGTCTTCCAAATTCATCACCTAGATATCAACTTGAGAATGATCATGAAACGGAGCATCTTTCTATCAGATTATTGGAATCGGGGTTTATAATCCCGTATCAAAATATCAAAGATTGAGGTGTGAATCATCCGCAACAAGAATTGCTCCCTGTTGATGAACAGTCACTGGGGTTGTCAGGTCCAACAACTGAGTCCTTGCCTTTTCCCTTCCGTCTTCCAGCTTCGTTCCAGATGCATCCACAACCGATGTTAGTGACGGTTATTGCATCTCCCAGACAGTTCTTCGCGCATGAGGTGCAATTTGTACAGTCTTCTGGTCTTGCGATGACCGCGGGACCATCAACTGGTAGCTCCCAGACATTAAACGGACAAACCTCAAGACACATACCACAACGATTGCAGCGAGCTGAGTCGTATCCTAAATCAAGTTTGATTTCTTGTGTAACTACTGTCACTATGTATCACCATCCTATGATTACTACTAGCAGATTGAATGCTATTAGGAATACTGCACCTACTTTCAATGTCGATATCAAATAGGGATATTCCCTTCTTATTACCTTTGGATCACTCACTGAAGTCATCCCCGACCAGTCCATGGTCAAAGATGTGGTGAGTATGAATTGAACAACCATCCATGTTATTAAAACAGTCCAGTGGACTTCCATGATTACCATTATTAGGACTGCAAGAGGCACTGTTATAGCTGCAAGTCCAAGCCCTCGTCGCCAGAATGAGTTCCCCTTCGAGGGAAGAATGGGGAAAAATATCCCAAGAACCAATGCGTTGGCTGCGAGTGCAAACAAGAACTCACCAACAAGCAAGAGCGCTTGAAGAGAGAGTGGAAAGATTACAGCGTAAGCGATGGGGATTGCCAAGGATAGCAAACCGATGAGTGTAATCACGCCCAGAAGAGCAGCAACCGGTTTGCCAAGGATAGCCGCAAAAAGAAATGGTACATGTGCGACAGTCTGTTCCATCCGCTCTCTTAGGTTGAAGGTGACTGTTGCCATTTCTCTTGGCTTGGGTTTTGGTTTTTTCAGCTCAAACCATTTAGAGAGGTCTTTGATCCTTACCGGACCATATTGAACTCTGAAACCGGTTCGCCTGCGAATATCTTTTGGACTCATTCCTGCAGCTGCGAGTTGTGGCAGAATCAGCTCTCTATGATTCACTATCTCGGATAAACCAGTCAAACGTACCATTTGCACTACATCATCACTATCAAAATGGATTCCTCTCGCGGCGCACCAGACATTGATACCTGCTGTGTCACAAACAAGTACCCACGCATCGATGTCATCCTTGGCTATTGCTCTCATCACAGTATAGTACGTGAGCTCGTAATTAGCTGTCACTAATACAGGACTTTCTGGAGATGGATTCCCAGCTCTATAGAGGCCAGGTTTGATTGGCATTCCACGATAGCTCCCAGTGAGATGATTGTACCAGATTCTTGCCCTTGCGATAACTCCAGAGAAAGGTTTGACTCGACTCTGATATTTCCGTAGGGATTCGCTGAACCTCTTCCTTCCAACCAGGTATGTTATTTCTGGACCATACTTTTCACTCTCATCAATGGTCATTCCTGCCTCCTCAATCATTCTGTCGAGGGATATAATGGGTGGCGGAAGTCGAATCTGTGCATTCTTCTCAGCCTGTTTTCTGTTCTTCCAGAATATTTTCCTATCTGATGATGATTCCGGGATGGATTCAGTAGCTAGTACGAGTTTACCATCCTCTGCTAACAGATCACACATGATCTTCAAAATCAAATCACGTTGAACTGGTTTAAGCTCTGAAAGGAGAAAAGTGCTTACGATGAGATCGAACTTGTCATCAAGAGCAAGACTGGAAGATACCATTCCAGTTTCACTATGCATTCTCTCCCCGATAGTTAACACATTGGTATGAACAAAGTTCGGAGCTTTCTCTAGTGCTTCAGCATTCATCTTAGCTTGTGCTATCATATCCTTGTTGGAGTCGACACCGACAACGTCAGCCCCTTTCTTTGATGCCTCAATTGCAAACTGACCAGGACCACATCCAAGATCCAGTACTTTCATTCCAGGATTGACAAGATTGAGAATGCGTTCTCTTATGCGACTGCTACGTCCTTCAAGTACATCATCGAACGCCTTTTCATAAGTTTCAGGAGATTTCTCAAGGGATGCCATAAATGCAACTGCCATCGTCTATTCCTCCCTCATTAAATTGAGAAGGCGTACTATCGCTGCCTTCTTTTCAGATTTCAATGCATAGTAAGTCCATCTCCCACGCCTCTCACTTAACAACCACCCTGCTTTCTTCATCTCTCGAAGATGATGAGACACTAATGGCTGACTTGGTTCATTTAGAGCTAATTGAACTTCGCAAACACATGCATCACCAAAAGTCATTAGGAAGAACATAATCCCGGTCCTTATTGCTGCAGTGATGACTTCAGGAACAATACCATAGAATACATCACGAAACTCCTCAATTGCCACGCACCTCTCATCATACGATGCTGAGCATTGTATCTTGTCAGGATACTTCTTATGATATTTTGCAAGTTTCTCTATTCGTACAATATGGTCCTGAAACATACATTTTCATATAAATCAGATTTATATAAACAACCTGAACAAAGCAAATCATTGCTGAGTGTTTGGATGGTGAATCAGGAGGGGTTTTAACCACTCTTGATGATGAAATTTATCTATAGGACTAGTCAATAATCAAATGATGTGTGTGAGTCAAATGATAAAGACAAGAGTAACTGAAATGCTGGGCTGTAAATATCCAATTATAGCAGGGGCCATGGCAAGAATTTCTAATCCCGAATTTGTCGCAGCAGTTAGTAATGCTGGTGCCTGTGCAGTATTAGCCAGTGCAAATTACAAAACCCCTGATGATCTGCGCGATGCAATCAAGAAAACGCAATCTCTTACAAATCAACCATTTGCAGTAAATATCAATTTGTTCCCCGCGTTGATGCCTCAAGACAAGCTAGAAGATTATGTGGATGCTACATTGGCAGAAGGCGTGAAAATCATTGAAACAAGCGGTCATAAAGCTCCAGAGGCTCTAGTTCCTAAATTCAAAGAAGGAGGCGCTATCTGGATTCACAAATGTGCTGGAGTAAGATACGCAATAAAGGGAGCATCCCTAGGTGCTGATATGGTAACAGTTGTTGGATATGAGAATGGTGGAGCTACTGGGAGATTGGATATTGGAACGATGGTAATGACTCCATCCGTTGTTGATGCTCTTGATGTTCCTGTAATTGCTGGGGGCGGAATAACAGATGGCAGAGGTATTGCTGCGATTTTGGCACTAGGTGCAGAAGGAGTAATTATGGGTACAAGGATGATGGCTACAAAAGAATGTCCCATTCATGACAATCTCAAACAGGCTTTCGTTGAAGCAACGGAAACTGATACAACTTTGGCTTTGCGTTCTGTTGATAATACTCATAGATTTTGGAACAATAAGGCGGCACAGGAAGTAATTGAACTAGAAGCTAAAGACTCACCTCTATTCATTCTCATTCAAGCTGCCTCGGGAGACAAAGCACAAAAAATGTACAATGAAGGAGATATTGATCTGGGTGTTGTAAGCTGCGGTCAAGGTGTAGGTTTGATCAAAGATGTACCAACTGCTAAGGAATTGTTGGATAGAATGATGGCTGAGGCTGAAGAAAGAATTTCAAGACTTAGCAAAATATCGAATTAAATGGCGGGCCAAGTGGGATTTGTTCGTTGCAGAGGCAGGTCTTATATTAGCCTCGTTCTTCTAAGCTAGGTGGTGGTAGTATGAGTGGAGAAGATGCACATCTGCTAAAGAGAGCTCGTATATTTGCCTTGGGCATGTCAATTCTACTGTACTCAATTTACATTGTTGTTCTTTCAGCAGCATATGTCGTTGCAATTGACACAATGTATTTTGATCCCAACATGTACAACATAGGCGTAGCCTTAACGGGTGCGATGGGAGGTTTCATTGGTAGTTTGTTGGTATTTTACGGATGGCATACTGAAGAAGAGTGATACAAAATAAATGGCGGGCCAGGAGGGATTTGAACCATCGAAAGATATTAGAGCAAGATTCTTCATCGACGTGTGTTTGTGATAATTGAGAGGGAGTCTAATTGTCCGAGAAAGAAAGCGATTATATAGGGAAGCACTCTGAAGAAGAAGTAATGCGACTTGAGATTCAAGCAGCAGCACTCAGTAAAATAATTGACCAAGAGATTGATGCGATGAACATCAAGTCGGGTATGGCAATCCTAGATGCTGGATGTGGCACGGGTGCTATCACTCGCAAGTTCGCACAGATAGTAAAACCAACAAAAGTAACCGCAGTTGACTTTGATCCAGTATTTCTTGAGCGCGCAAGAGCCATTGCTGTTGATGAGGGTATTGAAAATATTAGTTTTGATTCAGGAAACATTGACAATCTTGGGTATAAAGATGGGATGTTTGATTTGGTCTATTGTAGACTGGTACTAATGCATGTTCGAGATCCTGTGAAGACTGTAGAGGAACTCAAGAGGGTGACAAGGAAAGGAGGAAAAGTAGCCGTTTCTGACCAAGATGACGGTGCAATGATTGCCAACCCCTTAATGCCAAAACTAATGGATCTCTGGAATAGGTATGGTCAATGGGCTAAGACACAGAGAATGGACCGCCGCATCGGAAGGCAGCTCTACTCTATTCTTTCACAGGCGGGACTGAAATCAGTCCGGATTTTTACATTTTCAATCCATAAGACGCAAGAGAATGCCGAGCAGTTGAGGATGTTTGCATCACTTCCAGCGGATATAATCGAAGTAGACAAGACCAAGCTTTTGGGACAGGGAGTCTTTACTGAAGAAGAGTATGATGTTGCCATGGAAGAATTAGAGAAGATGATGAATGAACCTGGTGCCTTTGCGATGACCACGTATTTCCTAGCAATTGGAGAAGTTCCGTAAAATCAGGATGGCGGGCCAGGTGGGATTTGAATAATAGTGAAATAAATATACTCGAAGGGATTCTATTTCAAGTGTCGATGGTTGGGAATAGAGATGAGTATCATCCAAGTAGTTGGGTCAACACGAATAAATAACACGATATACTTAGCAGTAGCATCGCTCTACTGGACTGCAGTACTGGATGGTTTAGGATTTGAATTATCAACGGTTACTACAATAACAACAGTTACTACAGCTCTAATGATAATCCCATTCTCTGCAGGAATTGCAATTTTTCTGTGGGCATTTGAGTTTGAAAAGTTAGTGATCAATAGGGTTGTGGGATGGTTATTAATGCGCAATTCTAAACAATTTGAAATTCTAATTGCTACTCTAATTATCTATATCAAGCCTTGGCAATCATTTACACCACTTAGTGCATACAAACCAAATGAGATCTTAAAATATGAATTGGAGAAAATGATAGATGGAATTACCTTCAAAGATGATTTCGAAAAATTTTATCAGCTATTCTGGGTATTCTGGGCAATCTTTCCATTCTTGTTCCTTATTCGTAGAATATCAGTAATTCTGGAAATTTTATTCATTCCATTAGCTCTAATGTGTTTCACTATTGTTGCTGCACCAATTCTCAGAAATAGTATTCAAAGAGCTGAATTACCACTAGAAGTGATTATTACTAAGTGGCTTAATGGATTGATTATATCAGATGATAGAAGAAGGCAGAGTATCTCTTTCTTTCGTAAACTTGATGATGTTCACAAACCATCCATCAGGAAGACTCTAGTTAGTTGGACAGACGAAGCCATATTGAAGTGTGACAATAGTGATTGGAAAGCATTCAATGATAGATACAAACAGATTATTGATTTTATTCACATGATTTTTCCTTATGTTCCAACAGATTTAGATTTCGATGATTTCATTAGAGATATAATCTGGACTAGTCAACAAAATCCATTTCTCTCTGACAAAATAATTTTTCCTGAAAATTATTCAAGAAGTGAGCGGTATGATCCTGTGGGAGCGACCTATTCAGGCTTGTGTAGAGGAATGGCAGGGGGAGCTTATTTTAGAATCATTGAAAGTGCTCGGAGATCCAATTAGTAGGAAAACATTCTATGATGAATTCTGCTCTGATGATAAGCGGTGGGTAACTCCGGCATCGAAATTTCTAGATTTTATTTTAAAGGATGATGATGAAGATGATAGGGAACGGCTTATTGTTCCTTGTCTAGATACTCAATCTATAGAATACCTTCAACCTGAAACATTAGCTATGATTAGGAATATTCCGTTTTATTTGCGAAATATGGAGGAACCTATATCTAACTTCACCGTTAAATCACAATGGTCGTTGGAGTTAGCACGGTATCTAATTGAAGATATCGAAAGTGGAGCTCAATTAATGGATACAGCTGAAGTAATTCGTTACATAACAAGTTGGGGAATAAAACCGATTTCTATCATTGATTCTGCTGGAAATCTAATTTCACAGACTTATTTGGAATCAAATTTTGATTTGAATCCATCAGACTTAATTTTGTGTTTGGAACCACTCATCAGAAAAAGCAGAGTTTTAGACCAATCGGAAGTTATCAGAATGCTTGAACATATGCAAGAAAAAGAACATTTCGATTCGTTATTAGTAAGTTTGAAGAAAATTGTTGGGACTAAGAAATACAGAACGATTACATCCGTAGTAGAACATTTTACTAATTAGATTGGAGAATGATTGGCGGGTCAGGAGGGATTTGAACCCTATCTTCTTTTAGCCCTCCTAAACATTCGATTAATTGACTTGGATTTCCCTGAGGATAAATTGGACATCGAATCTTCAGCTAATCCTGCCAACATCACCCAAACTATTGTAAATGGATTGACTTCACCAGGGGGATTTTCGGAAGTCAGTGAGAGTAACTCTCCAGTTAATTGTGCTTGCTGTTGAATTCTTAAAGCTCTTTCATCAACTCCAATATTACTAGGAATAGGTTCGAAAATACTTCTCGGTTGATTTCTGAATTCTTCCATCCAGTCAAATAGAAACTCCACCGCTTGCTCTTCTTCTATTTTATTTTCTTTTGTAGGGTTATACTCAAGTACTAAACGCGTCTTTTTTGTGACAGTTGAATCGTTTCCAATTTGAGCCATTGCAAGTAGACCAATTGCTCTCACTCTGAGCATATCATGAAATATTTCTGGAGAAGGTGTTTCAGTGTCGATTGAAACGCTACATGCCTCAGTAAATGACTTCAATTTGTTCTCAACAGTTCTTCGATGTATCCACCTTTTCTCGCGACGTTTTGCACTTATGCGTTCATACAAACTAGCATCGTAGAAAACCTTCAACAGTTTGTCAAGAATTTCTTCAACACGTTGTGATTCGATTTCTGGAAAGTTGCTCAATGCCCTTTCCCGACTTAGTCGAGCTTCTTCTAAGAAATATTCATTGGATTTTCTCGCTAATTCGGATATTGTGCCTATATCAGCTATTACACAATCATCCTCCTTCCTGAAATAGACAACTCCATCCACCTGATGGACTTGATTGGTTTTACTTATTTCAATCAGACCAAAATTAATTCCCTCATACTCGATTTCTGTTACTCGGATACTATGAACTGGAGGTGTAATACGTTCTCGTCCAACCTTCAATATTATTTTAATGTCTAGTGATCCAGGAGGAATCCCAATTCGATTCTTTGTCTTATCTTCAATTCCAATAACAATGTATCCTCCACCAGTATTGGCAAAGCAGCAGATATCCTTTGCAAGTTCCTTTCTTTGACTGCGATGCTCAAGAGGAAGTGCTTGTTTGAAATCTAGATTTTCGTTCTCATCTTGATCCAGCAATTCACGAAGTATCTCAATCATTGACAATTACCCCAGTAATTTAAAAATCTGGGAAATCACATAAACATGTGGACTATCCAATTTCATTTCCTTTATTGCTAGAAAATCAGATGACCAATTTGAATTCTTTAGTTGAATTCTAATTATTAATCATCTGCAAATACTAATTGATCCTGTATGATTACTCGACTTGTTCGCGGGGGATTTTGTGCATATATGGTCCATTTTGATGACATGAGGTCTTTTCCTAGAATTAGGTGGAATCCATATCGATATCCGTAATTAGATGTAAGTTCGGTTAGGACTGCAACATCTTTGTCATGAGAAACTCTATCGGTATTATTATGTTTCTTAATTTCCAAGCAGATAAAATCATTTCCAACACGCAACTCTCGTGTCTGAACAATTATATCTGGATATCTACAATGCTCTTCATTATTTGAATCAGTAGTAGTTTTACAAGGAATCTCAATATATGATCCATCATCCTGTAATTGGAAAGCTGAATTGTACTCGCAATCAACATAGAACTCATCCATCATATTTTGTAGATAGTGAGCAAATCTAAACACAAGACATTGTTCTCGAACACCATTCCCGTTTTTTCGTTCAAAAAGAAACCTATCATGTGTATACAATTTAGTAAGACAAGCACGTAGTATGTTCTTGATTTCGTTTAGAGATCTATATCTATGAAACAATGACTCCTCCTCCAATAACACTAATGTCGCATCTTTCTATAGATGATTTAAATAATCTCCGTATAAATTTGAGCGAATACACTATTATATTATGAAAGATACTCCAAGCATTTAGAAATTACAAAGTCTAGCGATTCTGTTTCTTTGTTGTTTTCAATAAACAAAGCACTAGATGAACTTGCTAATCGAGGGATAATAGTGATAAGTGGTGGATATAGATACTATGGAATATTCCGAAACCTCTATAACCTAATTTTGGAGAAAAGCAAAAACACGGGCTGGTGGCTAAGCCAGGCATAGCGACAGATCTATCAGAACTTTTCTGATGAGTCGGCGCTCTTAACTTGTTGGTCGAGGGTTCTTGGTAACTGATTTCCAGTTTCCAGCCCAAAAATCCCTCCCAGCCCGCCATCTTCTTACTGTGTAATTAGCCATATTGAATATCTGGCTAAGCCACTGGTCGTTCATTTTTAAATAGACTTTAAGAAGTCCTTCCAGGAACGACACTGGATTGTTGAACATGAATTATATTGCGTGCTGCATTGATATCAGCGTGGAAATGTTCATCGCATTTTAGACAGTAGAAGAACTCCCCTCCTTTTTTCTCAGATTGAGAGGTTTCATCCACAACTCGAATACCTCGGGCACCACACTGATGACAGGTCTGACTAGTGTATCGTGGGTTCACAGTCCATACACTGTACTTAGAATGACCAAGGGACTCTCTCATATATCTCACAGTTTCAATGATTTTTCCCCAGAGATTGACACCAAGGAACCAAGAGAGATTCTTCATTCCCCCTCGAGCCTGAAAGCTCCGTAAATCCTCAAAGAACAACTTTTGCACTCTATGCTCCTCACAGAACCAAACGGTTCTTGAAGCAACTTGTCGAGCTATCTCACGATCAAGACGACGAAACTTTCTCCACAGCGCACTCACATGTCTATCTCTCTTTAGAATGGGCGTGGGATATGACTGTCCGGACCGTTTCTTTTCCCAGTTATTCTTCTTTCTGTCTAGTTCAGAGGTAAGCTTTGAAGCATGTTTTCTAAGTCGCTCTCTTTTCTCAACCAAGGGACCCACTGTGATGAGTAAGTCTTCATAGGATGTTTCCTTTTCCACGGAGAGAGCTACGGGTGCTCGAATTCCTCTATCAACTCCTGCTTGAGAGTAGTACTCTCGTTCCCCTAAGACCTTAGTGCTGACTTCACCATTAGGAGAGAGGAAGGGGATTTGAAGAGTGACTCTATTTCCTCTGAGAAGCAATCGTGGCGGAGCACTCCTGCGAGCAGCCTTTAGCTGGCTGACTTCCTGTTGTAAAAGGACTACTTTCTCTGAATCAGATTCTTTTCTCATTCTCATCTTTTTTAGTCGATAGGCTGTATGTTGGAATCCAATGGTGTTCATTAGTTGTTTATCCATATCTTCGAACTTCGCTGCTCTGAATCTTAGTCGTTCAGCCCTGTGAACATCACCTTTCTTTTCAGCAATAACTACCTTGTTTCTATCTTCTGAACTTGCTCTGGGAAGCCAATTCAAGAATCGAAAGGTGAGAGTCTTAGACTTGTAGAGAGTGTGCTCACTCTGTATTCCATCAATTCCAGGAGGGAGTTTGAGATGTAGGAGAATCTCGTTTTCCCTTTCTTGATCGATAGAGAACCAGTACCCCTGACCAATTGAGTTCTCTGTTGATGCTGAGAAATCCAGACTGTAATTCTTGAGCCTTGGAACTGTGAAAGGATATCCCTTCACCTTCCACTCCTGAACCTGACTCATGATGATACTGGTGACTCTCTGTTTCTCAGGAGAATCCTTCTCTAAAAGGGAGGATATCTTAAACCTCTGCTTTCCCCGCCATCGAATTTTGATTTCAAGATTGTCTAGGATGTGCCTATCAAGAGCAAACCGAAGTTGTCTGAGAACTCCCAGAGAATAATGATACCCTGAGCCATTGTTCTTCACAGACTCACAGCTATCTCTCACCTTGCGTATCAAATAGTTCGGGATTCTCTTCTTATTCAGAAGGGAAATGATTTCGTCGGACGATTCACTGAGATAATTGATAGCAGAAATAACAAGCTGTCTTCTCGTCCAGTCTGTAAGAATAATCCTTCCAGCCTGTTCAAGGGCATTTCTGTGAAGTCGCTCATATACCAGTCGTTTGAAATCTTGATTGTTCTGATAGCAGATGTTAGGCTCTCCCCTAAGGAGATTGTAAGCCCGTCCTCTGAATTCAGAAAGCTTAGTTCCTAGTTGCTCAGCATATTTGGGATTCTTGTAGACTCTCTCAAGAGCAAGGTTTACTGTGTCAACATATTGTTTGAATGTTGACTCAAGGATTTCAAGATCAATATCCTTCACTTTTCTTCCTGTACATTTTGTGACAGAGAGAAACTGTTGAACACTATCAGTTCTATGCTTCTTTGAGAAAGAGGGGTCTGGTTTTCGGTATTGTCCCTTTCGAGAAACAACTCTATCCTCGGAATTGAGAGTGAATGACTCGACAAGATACTTCAGACCAGTCTTTGATGTACCTGATGATGTGTATATAAATTTGTCATCCATTTTTATTTGCTTTCCAGTCTTAGACTGTGTCTGCTTCCGGGGACGACGCCGGTTTTTCTCTTTAATCATCAGTCACCACTCTCAAATTCTTACTGAATATTATATTCTCATTGTGTATATAAATTTACCAAGACTGTAAAGTAATAATAGTTCTAATTTGCCGTTTATTTGAATATTTCAAATTAAATCAAGTATTTCATAATGTCGAATTACCCGAAGAATTTATTATATAATTAATTGATATATCCTTGTGACGAATGTTCTGTATCCAAGAAATCCTGCTAGAATTCTTACTACAGCCTTCAAGATGGGAATATCAATCACTCTTGCCCTGGGAAGAGATCGGGCTACAGGTAAAGCAAGACCATTATACTTTGGACAGGGGAACAGGATCAAAGGGATGGCAAGAGTCTGGAGTTCAGCAAAAGAAGAATATCAACAGACCCTCATTGAAGGTCACCCTGATGCTTCAAAATTACTCAAGGCTGAAAACAATGTCCGAAGGAGCTTCTCACGGATTCTACTGAAGACCTCTGTGAAATATGGTAACACAGAAACAAAACGAGTAAAACGAGAAGAAGGAAACAAAAAATATCTGAATAACCTCTGGGACTATTCTGGAAGCAGATTACGTGATGTCACAAAGGGCAGATACTTCTTTCCAAAACCTGTATCTATTGAGTTGGATGATGGGACTGTAGTTGATGGATATCGTGGATCCTCAAAGATACCGTTCTATCCTGTCAGGCACAATCACATTCCAGAACTTGATTTCGCAGATATGATCAGAAGCCCACTTATGGAGCTTGCAAGACAGTGTTTGAAGTATGGAGTTCCGCCAAAGGATGCCAAGAAGTATATTGATGCTCTACTCTACAGACTCATTCCCTTCATGGATTATGTCTACACTAGGAAAAGATCAGGTCGACCCAACTATGTCCGAGATGGACTCAAGGAACTAAGAATTGTTGTAGACCAGATAAAGAATGAGTATGGTAATAGAAATGGACAACGTCAGTCAATTACATCAGAGGTCCTAGAATCTGTTACGTATGAAACTCCTTCAGAGGTTGATTTAATCCCTGAGGAGGTTATTGAGGTCCCAGAAGATAAATCGGAAAAAGAAACAGAGGATCATATCTTACGAGAGGCTATCACTGAAGCTAAGAAGGATGGGGCCGTTTTAGATGAACCTTTACAGAATCTAGAGGATCTGTTAAAGAATGGTACCTTGGATATTGAAGACTCACTGGAACTCTTGAGAGAGTATCAAGAGCAAAGCAGAAAATTAGGTGTCAGAGTTCATAGATTTGTAGGCAAGAACTTTCAGAGCCCTTTCAGTTTCAATGGAATTGTCTATCACGGAACAGAGATGGCGTATGACAATAGCGGACTCATCCTACTCTCAGAGGTTCCTGTTGATGGTGGAAGAGGGAGGATTGATTTTGTTCTTGCTCGTGCTAAGAAACTAACACGAGTTGATGGAGCTCCCTCCATTGTGGTCTGTGAACCCTTCATGATCGTTGACCTGAAGACAAAGAATGCTTTCGACTTTGATATCTACGGAATCGAATCACGCACTACGGACAAGCAGAATGTAGTTCGTGAATTTATCTTGGAACATAGGGAAATGACTCCTGATGAATGGGAGAATGTCCTTTCAAACACTCCAGATGAATATGAAAAAGAGCAACTTGATGCATATGAGAAGGCGGCTCTCACTGACTACAAGAGTGCTATGTGGAAGGATGTTGATGCTCAGAAAAGCCTTGTAAAAGCTGTATTGGTCGTTGACTCGCACCAGAGCTGGAAGGACATCAGTGAGGCAATACTTCCTCTGGTCTTGAAGGCATACAACAAATGTGTTGATGGAACAATATCAGAGGGGGATTTTCTCGTTCCTTCTGATGGGGATAAGGCTCTCAGAATTGCCATGCAACTGCTCTCGGTCACCAGACCTACCACTGAAACTGAAGAACTGGATATCCCTATTCCTCTGAAACCATTCAAGAAACGGGTTGAGGATGGGAAAGAATTTGTGCTCTATCTCACTGTTCCAGGAATAGGCTCTCCCACTCAGTCCGCAGCATCTATCGCAGAACGATGGCACGGTCTAGAATATGTACATGGTCTTGCACGAAGACGCCATCGTGATGTATATTGGTTTGATCTAGTTGGTGAATACACAGACCCGGTTCTGAGAAAGAAGCAGTTCAGGTTGAAGTTCCAAACGAACTCGATTAAACGGTTCTTCAGAGATAGGGTTCAGATGAGGGACCTCTCTGATCAAGTGCGTGAGTATATCTATGAAGGGGCACCCATTAGTTCGCTTAGAACATGGATACAGGATCTACTCAGAGATGGCCATAACCCAATCATCGTGGTTTCAGGGTGGGAGGCTCTCCGGCGAAGTACACCAGATTCACATCAAATGTATCTTGATGAGATTGTGACAACCATCATACAGACAATTCCAGTCAAGAGTACTACTGTGTGGTTTGCTCGTCCTGTGCCTATTGCACAGAGTAGTATTACCTATTCGACAAGGTGTGTTGCTCCTTTCTATCAAGGGTCACTGTGGCAGAACATTGTAGACACCATAATCTGGAATGTCGCCATGCCGCCTGACAGGTCCGGAGCAAGAATGTCTACTAATTACCATGAACGTGGTATCCTCATTGAACAACCTGAGAGAACACTTGTATGGAAGATAGTTGAGATTATGCCTTTACGAGGGTGGGGACAAGATTTCCAATCTGGTGGGAGAAAGATACCTGAAGCCTATTACAGAGGTAGTGGAGCAGTTGTTCAACAGAGTAGCTGGTATATGGAGAAACAACTGAAAAGAACATTGGAAATCATTCCCCATCTATTACCCCAACACGAGTACAATCCAGAACCACACTCGAATTTCAATCTTGATATTGAGAAAGTATCTATAGGACACGACACATCACAAGAGTCCAGACCAAGGCTCACGTTCATGCCGACTCAGGTCCTTATAGAGAAGGAGGAAGATGGGCGGGTCAAGCCTCTGTTACCGATAACTGACATCAATCGAAGAAGAGAATGCAGGCAGATGAGGCTTGATGTTTCTCTCCAACAACGGACCACACGCCCTCTCTCAGAATATTATCTTTCCGCTAAAGAGATTGATGATTACAATCTCGCACTAACCGAGATTCGACTTCTGAAGGACACAATCAAGTTCTTGGAGCAAGCGGGTGAAAACCACCTGAAGGACCTCCTTGACCGGATATCAGAGGTGCTCGAAAATACAGATGAAATGATCCATGCAGAGAATACTAAATCCCTTATGAATCGACTCCGACTCATTCGTCAGATCTTGGAAACCAACACCCTGAGCAAAGAAGTCTGGAGCCGGCTGCTACCTAATCGCTCTACCATTCCAAGACACCTTACGAAGGCCCAGAGAGACCATGTGACCGCTATTCAGAACAGGCACCCTGATGTTCTCCTGATTACAGGAAATCACCTCTTCCTCATGATTCTTACAGCTCTAGGTTCCAATCCTGAAACAACATATACGGGGTCGCTGATGGCATTATGGGATTATGTGCTGCCATGGCACCTCATTGGTCTAGGACTAAAAACAGTATATCCCAAGAGTCACATTACCGGGAGATCAGTACTTGATAGACACAAACTCTTGAAACGATTGCATCATCGGATAGTAGAACGAAACAAATCTATCGACCTGCAGGTATCTTTGACCAATGTCAGGTTTGGGCAATTGATTGCCCTGTCCTCTTCAGGAGCTGCAGACTCCGCCTATCTCTGGTTGTTATTCCAACGAACACCGGGAACAAATGACATGAATGCAGCACTCCTGAATCCAAGGGGTATCGACCCCTCCCTCTCAATCGTAGATACTATCCACAAGATGGTCTCGGAGGGAACCTATTGGAGTGGGAGTGACTTGAACCTTCTGAGTTGGTATGCCAGGTTGCAGGGTGATGAAACTCATTTACGAATAATGGTTGCAGATCAGCACGGAGAGCAGGTCCTCTGGATAGATGATAAGAAACGAAGAAGATGGATTCCCATTGGGAATATTCACTACACAACTAGAAGATTTGAGGATGTGACTCTGGTGCGCACTATAGCCCTCTCTGCAGATCCTCATCTTCAGCCCATCGAGTATGATGATGTTCGGCGTCCAATTCATAAGATAAAAGACATGGTAGATATAGCAACGCTCATTCTGCATAAGGGGCTAAAGGGAAGCATATCTGCTACCTGCAAGGTAACTCTTGATACTAAAAATGAGATGTATAGGGCCATCTTTACGAAGAAGAAATCTGAGGAGATGATCGGGGAGCTTCTGATCAACAGAACCACTGACCTGTTAGAAATCCTCAGACGCCCTGATAATGAGTGCGAACCGGTTATGGTCAATGGACACAAATTGATCTGGAACAGGTTCAAAGATATCTCATACGATGATGATGTTGCATTGCTTGGACCCTGGGTCAATAGGCAAAACCCCTTTCCAAAGATGAGCCTGAAGGTACCGCCTACAGCAAGGAACTTGCTACATGCCACCAAGGAGTTTAATATTACCATCGAGATGTATCACGATCCATGGACCTGCCCCTTGAAACACATCTCACTAGAGGATATACAGAAGAGTCATCGCTTAGCTCGGACCATTGAGCATCGCTACCTCTTCGGATTTAGGAGTTCACTGGGAGAACCCATACACATCAGTAATGAACCGGGATTGCACCATGGGTCATGTTGGAGGATTCATGTTGATACTCCTCACACCTGAACTGAGGGAGCTCATGGAGGTCCGACTCACTGATGCACAAGCACGGTCTCTCCTAAGTCCTCAGGAACTGGTCTATTGGTCAAAGGATGGGCAAAAATGGGTGACCCACACTTTCAATCTAGAGGTCAGAAAGGACTGTATTGAAGAAGTGAAGGAGTCCTGGCATCTACGCACGATGTTGACGGAGTTGACAGGTCTTGAGTATGACCCACATCTTCCAGGAGTGCAACTACAAAACCCTGATAGGTGGAGCCCCTACTTCGCCATCAGGCCAGAATGCGTTATGATAGGTCTGAGAGAGAAGGACACTGGACAGACACAAGAGAGAAGAGTTTCCGAACGGGCTGTTGCCTTACGGGATGAGTCTGATGTAAAGAAGCTTCTAGAACGTGAGATGAAGAAGTTCTTAGAGAGTACTGGTATTACTGTGGACCGACGATTGTTATCAGAGATTCAGGGAGAGATAGCGGTTTCGATTGAGGTGTACGGAGTAAGCAAGGATAGAACATGGGTTGAGTTTGATAGGGCAACTATTGAGCAGGACTCAACAGGTGGACGGATCATCTATGTGGTCTTGACCTCAGAGCTTGAATTTCATAAGATTCCTGTCACTGGGCATCTGCATAATATCAGGCAATTTGGACGTGTTAACAGGGAGGATTTTGTGAGTAATATCAGGTCATACCTTGATGAGTTCAATCTCAGTGATGAGGACAGGGATAGGGCTGTGAAGGAGTGTATTAGAGTGATGAGAAAAGAGAAACTCATCACACGATGAGCGAATTTACCCACTGGCCCGTGATTTCGCATCTGCTCGATTTGAGTTTATAGAGATTGTGGTGAAGTCGAGTTATGAGTATGATTTACTTAGATAGTTGCATGATATCGGTTAATTTATTAGGTTCTCAATAGATACCTGTATGGAGCAATCTATCTAAAGAATGGGGAATCTCTTGTGTTCATCGGTCTTCGCTACCCAACAAAACAACAGAGCGCGATATGGCTTCGGAGAAGACAGAAGGATCAACCATCCAATATCGCTGAGGATATGACTGTTTCAAGACCATATGTGAGCCAAGCACAGAGGATAGCAGAAGAACGAATTGGGAGTCTGCTCAAACACACAGCGAAAGTAAATCGCATAGTTCTCGATAATTTGAGTTCAGAATACGGTTTTGCAGTTGGTTATTGTCATGCACATGACTCCCAAACGTACATCACTTATTCTCACAAAATGGGAGTTCAAGTCTGGTTTTCACACAAGGGTGATTGTGATAGCTGTGATTTGAATGAAAATTGCAACGAAGTACTTCGAAATCTAGCAGAAGAATGGGAGATAACTTTAGCAAAAGATTTGGCACCTACTCAACTTGGTGAAACTCTTTTCAATTTGATAATGAGGAAACTAGAATGGAAATAGATCAACATGACAAAACAAGTATGATCAGGAGAATTTGTCGCTTTCCAGCATCTGTACCAAAATCAGCATCATTGCATTTTGGTGGGAGAGAACTTCTATGGGGAGGAATTGTACTTGTGATTCTGGGCTTTTTCATGCTATTCCTTTTACCTCTTGGAGTAGTATTCATACTGTATTCACAAAAGACTCGTCTAGAAGCAGGACCGGGCTTCATGAAGTCCCACAAGTCAAAGATTGTGCTGGTGATTATAATTCTTGGATTTCTTGCATGGTCACCCTGGATAACTGAAGACTATGCAATAGATTTAGTGATAGATCATCTTGGAGGACCTGAGGAACCGTACAATTATCTTGGGTCAACAATTCCAGTAAGTGATGTGCCTAAAAACTTTGTAAGAGTGCCATTTGGAGCTCTAATTTATTTTCCAAGTGAGGCCATGCATATAGTCACCTTTTGGGGTGGAGTAATCTAATTTTGATAACCGAGATTGCATAAGTCATATAACGAAGCTAATTCTAGCGCGATGCATCTCTAGAATAAGGAGGCTCTACGTATGAGCGAGCACAAGAAGCTTTACGATGAAGTATTTGAACTCATTGAGAAACATGTTTTAGCTCTAGTCCTTTTACTGCACTTCTTTTCTTTAGAAAAATACCTTCATTTGGAACCAGTGATATATTCTATGAAAAGTTTAAAACTAACTTGAATATTTTCAGAATCAAATTCGTTCGTGGAACGTTGGGGATTTCTAGCAATGGTACTAATCAGTCAAGAAAGTCAAGTTATGTTCTCAGCTGGATACATTGTCATACCATTCATCTTATTGATTCTGGTATTAGGCTATAGATATCTTAGGACATATTTAGAAAAGCGTCGTGAGAATGCTGCTAGTGAACCATTCGAAAATCAATCTTGACCGCAGAGTAATTCTTTAGATATTTCGTAAAAAAATACAGGGCTGGTCAATTTAATACTGACCAGCTTACGTTTAATTAGCTTTATGATGCTGGATGTGGGCTATAACCTGAGTCAAGGATGGCTAGGCTGTGTCTCGTGAAAAAGAGCAGGCCAAAGAAGAAAAATCCACCATCCCAGTGAATTCTAGTAATCAAATCCCAACGGAAATTAAACGAGGATGTAGCACCATTATGGAAAAGTGAGGCCCTATAAGATTTGAAATTGGTATGGGACGCAGTTATTGGTGGATCCATCCACCATGGAAATCCAAAATAATTGGGTACGCCGTACCCACTTTCTGGTGGGAACTCCTCATTCCAAAGAAGTTCATCGGATACTGAATTGTCAGTGATTTTCACCATAGATCCGCCTGAACTTTGACTAGCTCCAAAACCTACAGTTGGTCCACTACTGCCTATTTTAATACTTTGTGAGAATGATTGGGTCCATGTTCCTACAGTAGATGTAGGGTAATGGTCCCATTCGGTCCCATCAAAATTATAGATACAATTTTCGCGTTCATATATCCATGGACCGACCCAGTTAGCATAATCCTCCTTGTAGTCACCGGAATCACTGTATGAAGTTACTCCTTCATCAATTGTCCACCATTTCCAGCCAGTGTTATAGTCGTATACTGACCTACGTACTTCATGCTGGTATCTTTGCTTCCAAGACCAACCATCACCATCATCTAAGGCACTTATGACACCTGTGTGATACTCATCTTCGTACCATATTCGATCCACTGCTCGGTCATCTCCTGAGAAACTTGATAGAATGACAGGCCCATGGTTATCCACAGCAGAAGCCTCTTCTAGCAAAATTATCTCTTCCTGAAGAGCATTCGTGAAGTAGGTTGAATTTCCGTTCGAAGCATAATAACTGAACGATTTATGTTTAGATGGATTTCCTGCCGTAATTACATGATATTCATAACGTTCAATCTCTTCAAAATAAGAAGAAGTATTTTCTTCTTTGAATTCACCGGTTTCAAGATTGAGAGAACAACTAGTTTCAGTATGCTCAACTAATTGGGTTTTTACAGGATTCATTGAGTAAACAACAACTGGTACATTCCTCTTCAAGCTGGTTTCAGTATATATTGATAGAACTTCGTTACTCAGATTACTAACCTCAAACACAAGTGGATTATTACTATTTGTTACGTTATTTGTTACGTTCAATGGTGTTGACGCCAGAACTGGTAATGAAAGCGATATGATTGTTAACAGAGTTAATACTACTGTCTTTTGTTTTTTTAAAATACCACTGTCCCTCCTATTATTATTGGTACTTCAGAAAGAAGTACCAATCCATAGACTACGTAGCTTGTTTAAGTATGTTCTTATGCACAAAATAATTATTGATAATATTATTCCATTTGAAGAATATGGAAAATTTAAGGAAAAGAATATCTGTAAACTCTTTGGAAGATAGGGTGGTGATGTAACCGTGGTTGAAAATCGTGGAGGATATTCTCATTTAGCAAATCTACCATTAAAGAAAATACTGCCAGTTGTCTTGGTTCTTAGTATAGTGATAACTAGTATTCTAATCATTGGACTGCAACCAGTTCATCGTACGACTATTGAACATTCAGACATAGAAAATGATGTGTCTGATTCAAATATTGATATCATTTCAATTAGATCATACCTTAATGAAAGTGACATCATTCTTCAAATGACAGTATTAGGAACAATCTTGAACAGTACTGCTGACTCGAATTATGAGTACCGATTGATAATAGTTGCAAGGGGTGTTATCGATGACAGATCTCACATCTACACATGTTACTATGCCAATGGGACAACATGGCCTTATGATTTTCAAGCAACACCTGAAAACAATACTCTCGTAATAGTATTCCCATTGACGATATTTCTATCGGATTCATATATGATTGGACTTGAGGGCATAGCAACTGTTAGCGGTAATGATGGAGTGGAACGGGATCAAACTGAAGAGGATCGAAACGGAATTGTAGCTAGATTGCTTTTCTAGACTCTCTACTCAGTCTATGCAGGTACAGCTCTCACAGTCCTAGCCTGCACAATATATGCCACATTACAGGAGGGCCAGATCAGGACCATCTTGTCTGGGGCAATATCATCGGAGGTTGCTTTGGCAATGAATACGAGATATGCAGTGAAAAAAGAGAAATTATTCATCGTAAAGATGGAAAAAGGCATTCACCATATCTCACCCAGTCTTTGAAAGGGTTAAAGAGCATTAATCCTAGCGATTGGGCTCCTGTTTGTAAGCCATGTCATTTTGATGTGCATGCATTGATGAGAGTAAAGACTTTTGAATGGAACAGTATCAAAAAGTTCCTTAGAGAAGCATCATAATTTACTGATGCTAGATTCACGATAAGGAGAAGAAACTTTGAGCGACCACAAAGAAAAGTACGATACCATATTCCAGCTCATAGAAAAACATGATGACTGGATGACCAAAACCATCAATCTCATTGCCAGTGAGAACGTGTCATCACCAGCAGTTAGATCTGCAATAGTGAGTGATTTTCGAGACCGCTATGCCGAAGGATGGCCAGGCGAGAGGGTCTATGCAGGTTGCAAGTTCATGGATGAGGTTGAACTCATCACTATTGACTTGGCAAAGAAACTCTACAAAGCTGAGTTTGCAGATGTACGCCCTATTTCTGGGGTTGTTGCCAATCTTGCAATGTATACTGCAGCAATGGAGCCACTAGATAGAATGATGGCCCTTTCTATTGCACATGGAGGACACATCTCTCATGCCAGAAAGAATCTTGGTGGTACTGCAGGTGCCATCAGAGGTCACAAGGTCCGAAACTGGAAATTCAATGACCAAGAGTTCAACATCAACATAGATGAAAGCATCAAAGATATCAGAAAACTCCAAGAAAAAGGAGATGTGATCAAATTCCTACTCTTTGGAGGAAGTGTCTTTCCATTCCCACACCCCGTGAAAGAGTTCCGTGAGATTGCTGATGAGTATGGTATGACCATTGGATATGACTCAGCTCATGTTTCTGGTCTGATTGCATCTGGTTTCTTCCAAGACCCACTGAGGGAAGGAGCAGATATGATGACTACATCGACCCACAAGACCCTTCCAGGACCACAGCATGCGATGGTTCTTGCAAAAGAGGAGTGGGCTGATAAAATTAAGAGAGCTTCATTCCCAGGACTACTTAGTAATCACCATCTCCATAATGTTGCAGGTCTTGCTGTTGTGTTGGCTGAGATGATGGAGTTTGGAATTGACTACAGTAAACAGATTATGAAGAATGCTAAGGCTCTAGCACAGTCACTTCACGAACGTGGCTGGCAGGTTATTGCTGAAGAAATGGGTTTCACGCAGTCACACGTCGTTCTTGTAGATGTCACTGAAACACCAATGAAAGATGGGAGAGCTGTCGAAGAGAACCTTGAGAATGCTAACATGATCATCAATCGTAACCTCTTGCCTTGGGACAAGAAGAGAGGCAGAGATTACAAGACACCTGGCGGTATCAGACTTGGAACCAGTGAGATGACCAGACTCGGTATGAAAGAGTCAGAAATGGATGCAATTGCGGAATTCATGACTAGAGTTGTCATGAAAGGTGAGGATTTGAAGAAAGTAGCAGCAGAGATTGGAGAGTTCCGCAAGGACTACCAAAAAGTGCACTATGCTTTCGAGAATGAAACACCTGCCTATCAACATCTCCGATTCAAGTAAGGGTCCGAAATCAATCGGACCCCCTTGGGGGCCTCATATGAAAATTGAAGATGCACAGGAAATGATGCGCAAGGTCTACTGGGAGCGCGATAAGAAACGAGGCGTAGAGGTGACCATCCAACGAACTGAAGAGGAACTCGTAGAACTAAGTGCTGCAATTTTAAAGAAAGAAGGCGTCAAAGCAATAGAAGATGAGATTGCAGATGTCTTTGCTTGGTTATGCTCTCTTGCTAATCTATTAGATATAGATGTGTCAGAAGCATTCTACAACAAATACACAGATGCTTGTTCAAAGTGCAAACAGAGCCCATGTACTTGCCCAGATGAATAATTTCAAAGAAAGATCAATCTCATGTTTACTAAATAGCATTGCAAACAGGAACTAATCAGTTAGGAAATGACGATAAGTTACTTATACAGTGGTTCGATAGCAATTCAGTTTCAATAAGAGAAACACAAAAGTAATGAAACTAGTAAAGTCTATTGAAATTAAGCTGAACTTCTGTCATTAAGAGAGTTACATTTGGAGGGTTGGAATAATAATGAAACAGAAAGTCGAAATGGGCAGAACACATGGAAGTATCAGAGAATTCGGAAAGGTCCTCGTCTTTGCATTTTTTTTTACATTTGCACTGGAAGGGGTTCTATTCATCAGCGTACTGATATACAGTTTAGTATTCTATAAATTCGTCACTTGGATACAGTGGAATGAGTACATAGGATTAGCCATCACCTACACCATTTTTATTATGGGTCTTATTGTGTTGTTGTACATCAGCCACAGGCTTCTACAATTCTCAAAACGTAATTTTCTAAGAGGTTTTGCTGGAGCTTTAGCAATCTATTCAATATTATTCCCAATCACACCGATTTCATGGTATATTGTTAGTTTGTCATCTCAGGGTCCATCAACAGGTTTCAGTTATGGTTTCGAGTATCAGTTGTGGTCATTACTAACCTTAGTTGGATTATCAGCATTAGCAGTTATTAGATTGGATTTTCATGGCGACAATAATTTTCAACAATACAAAACAATGCTCTTGTTTTCTGGAGCTCTGGCAATATTAGCATCTGTAGTGTCCATGCTGGTTCTCGCTGTACCTCCAGATTCAGGTCATGGAGACAATTACGCGACTCTGTTTTTCATTTTACCACACGTTACTGGACTAGCTCTATTATTGGAAACAATGAGCCAATTCATTGAAACACGTAGTGGTACATGTCCTGATGAGCAAGAAAAATGATAGCGCCGACTATTGAACAGTGTTCAACGTATCACTCCTCTCAGAGATGAAACGACTCACTGAGAGCATAGTGAATTAGATTCCAGTTTGATACATGGTCTTCGATGGCAAGCGCCAGGTTGGGTGCATCCAGTCGTGTTGCTGATATCCCTTGATGGCCTAGTGCAGATTCAAGTAAATCCATTCGTCTATCCAGTACATCTTCTTGCGTTGAGTCAACATACACCAAGAACAGACCACTCTTGGGACCGATTAGTGGTTGAAAACTGGATGCGTAGAAGTGGGGGAAATTGATCATTGAAACGTCGAGGATGTTGGGGGTCTCATCCAAGAGGAGTCCAGCCACAAGTACATCCTTTTCCTCTGTACGGTATCTGTGACGGGCTTCTTTTGGATTAGTTTTACTTGTCTTTGTCATGGAAGGTGGTATTGACGATACTAGATAAAGTCGTCAGCTTCCTCAACAGTGCAAAGAGAACCCTTACACCTGTCCGAACAAGTAAATCTAAAGACCTACGAAAACGAGTCCTCAAATGGGCAATACCCTTTGGGTATACTCCGGAATTATTACAAATTAGAATTCAAAAAGAGACAGAATCCTCTGATTTTACTTCAGATTCCAATAGGAATCAATCTATCGTCTTCTACGACGTTTTCTCTTGAATGAGAATGAAGGTTTCCCAGAGGAGAGGTTAACTCTTCCTTCAACAGAAGCTCTTTTTCCAGAGTATTTTCCACCCACTCTGGGTCCAAGAGAACCTATGGATAGTTTAGCGTATTTTCTGTGACCAACGCGTCTTGTTGCGACTGCATAGGGTCCACGCTTTCCCCATCCAAAGGCGAAGAAGTTCTTACCTCGGGGATAAGCCCAGTTCCTTTTCATGGGAAACACTTCTCTTGAATGAATTTAAGGTCTGTTGATTAAGAAAACATTACGGAGAATCTTAAAAGAAAGAGTCAATGACAATAGGTCAAGCTTTGTGAGGAGGGTCTTCAGAGAACTCTTGCGAGATGAGGTCGAGCGGGCGTGGAGCAAGTTTGTCATCCATAGACTTGGTGAGGCACTTGCTCGGAGATTAAATCCAGAGAAGATGACAAAGGAATCCACACAGAAGGAGAGTGCTGAATCGAGAGTGTACCCCATCAATATGTGGACTCCTGAGCTTGACGGAGTACGGATCGAGTCCTATGACCATCTTGTAGAACTGCTCAGGTCGCGCTCCCCTGCGTTCTTCAAGCGGAAAGATGCAGACAAGTTACTAAAGAGTGCTAAACTTCACATCGAACTCTATCAGGAGTATGGAGCCCGTACCCATCTGGAGAGGGGAGAGGTAGCCAAACTTTCGAAGATCTTGAAGAAGAGTCCCACCACTCTCAAGCGCTATCTTCGTGAGGGGGTCATGCCCAAGGTCTACTACTGGAGCAATAAGGTCCCCAGTGGAGAGAAAGAAAGGAAACTGGAGGCTCTCCTTGCGCGTCTCAATGGGGTCACCACAGAGAAGGAGTATGATAAGCGCTTCAGTACCCTCTATTTCTCTGATAAGATGTCCACCACCGCAGACCATCAGCAGAAGGATGAGTTTGCTCAGAAGTTCTTCACATTCCTCAGTGAGTACATGAAGAGCGGGTTGTTGGTTGATCTCGCAAAGCGATTGAAGATAGGAAAGTCCACTATCAATGCATGGTTTGATGGGACCCAGCTCCCCACACGTATTGCCTACACTGCGCTCATTCCGCAACAGGAACCTCGTCATGGGTCCAAGTGGTTGCCCAAGAAACTCAATACCAAAACCAATCTCCCTGAGGACTTCATTCAGGTCCCTCTTGAGATTCAATCACCCCAGGATCTTCTTGATGTCCTGAACCAGATACTTCCCCTGAATTCCAAGGCCATGAAGGCCTATGAGAAGGAACTGGGAGAGATGTCTCAGGAGATCGCCTTCATGTATCTCCTCGGGCTCATGGTCTCAGATGGGAGTTTCAGGTCAGATGTTGACTATTCTGCAAGTGCCAATCTGTTTGTGAGCAAGAAGTACTCATGGGGTACTACCTTGGGAAAGGGATTCTGTTACACCATGGGGAGGATTGGACTATCAGCAAAGCGAGATACCGATCAAGAAAAGGTCAGGGGAAATGGGAAAGTTGATGTCTTTCAGGTATACAATAGTGAGGCTAGTCCAGTCCTCATGTGGATGAAGAAAGCACTCTTAGGACTAGAGGCTTCTGAAACTAAGAAAGATGTAGCAATCAAGGCAGACTGGATTCTCAATATGCCCCATGAATGGAGAGTTGCCTTCATTCAGGGGCTTGCTGATGGAGATGGGTATGCCTCCATTCCCAAATTTGCTGCAGGAATAGCAACTACCACAAATGAAGAGTTCTTTGCTAAACTTCTTTCATCAGTCGGGATTGAATCAACTGCTGGCTATGATCGTGTATTGATCAGAAAATACGATGAGATTTTGAAGGCTCGAGAACTGCCACTGTTTAGGTTCGCTAGTGGGCGCCAGCAGATTCTGAATAATATCTGTAAAATCATCAAACAAAAGCCCAAGAGTAGGCATCGTATTCCAGAAGATGAGAAAAGACTGGTAATGGAACTATATAGAGATGGATTTACGCCAGGAGAAATTGCAGAGAAACTATGGTATGAACACGGTTTGGCTCGTACTACTGCAATGATTTACACTCTAATTCGTCGAGAGAACAAGAAAATCGCTGACTAGGACTATTCATGAAACTCGCTAATTTTGATTTCACCGTTAAACCAATCTGGTGTTTTGGTGAACTTTCCAATACCAGTGAGTATTACCTTGTTTCCTTCTAGCTTGAATCTAGCATTACACACATGACAAGATGCCATCACTTTAGGATCACCTACGATTCCTGAAAAGTATCCGCATACTGGACAGTCATGTGCGTTCTTGATTCGCTTAGTTTTCCGATATAGTTTCCCATCAGTAGTGAATTTATGGATTAGATGATCGCGATTGTTCCCTTCGCATTTAAATCTGAAATTACTCCTACCATCAGGATTGTATCGTACAATTGATTCTACTCTGTATACAACAGAGCATATTTCACAAATTTTGCCGTCTTTCATGGTAGTTAATATTGTCAGAAATGGTATAAAATCCACTGCTCGGTCATGATGAGTTAAGCACTCTTGGTACAAAAACCTCTCAAAAATCCAATGAGTCTAACTGTAACAATATGATTAAAAGGGAAAGTCTTCCGAGAGTCCCTGTAGAGGTGCCAACAAGATGGCTAAGACTGCTAAAAAGCGAAAGAAGAAGCGGGGTGACGGGCCAATGCCGAGTGGAGGAGCCGGATTAATTCGTTTCTTCGAGGACGAGACTCCTGGTATCAAGATTGGACCCACGACGGTAGTAATACTTGCTAGTATTCTAGTTGTTGCAACGATTGTTTCGCATTTACTCTACCAATTTGGCATAGTAAGTTGATCTAAACAATCTGAGTCTCTGATTCAGATTGAACATGCCCTAAGTATTATAAGAGACTCTAGGCCGAGTCGCACAGCCCACGGACTGGTGAACAGCAAATGAAGATTAGTGGTGAACTGAACAAATACTGTCCCCGATGCCATAAGCACACTATACATACAGTGTCAACATACAAGGCAGGAAAGAGAAGAAGCCAGGCAGAAGGAGAGCGCCGTATGAGGCGGAAAACAAAGGGCTATGGATCATTCCCAAAGAATATCCAGAAACGTTTTGCAAAGACAACAAAGAAGACTGTGCTCAAACTCAAGTGCAAGGAATGCGAACATATTATCCAGTCCAAGAGTATGCGTTTGAAGAAAGTCGAGGTACAGAGAGTATAGGGTGATTATTATGCCAAAAGGCGATATTGTTCGACAACCAAACTCACGGTTCCTGAAGGTCAAATGCCTAGACTGTGAGAATGAGCAGATTATTTTTGGAAACGCAACTACAGAGGTAAAATGCCTTAAGTGCGATAAGATACTGGCTAAGCCAAGCGGTGGAAAAGCTAAACTTGAGCCAATAGCTCGAGAAGTAGAAGTTCTTCCGTAAGGAGAAAAGAAAATGGTCCAGAAACGTGCTGATTGGCCGAACCAAGATGATTATGCCATAGCTGTTGCAAGTAAGGTTGCTCCATATGGTGCCTATGTTCATTTACCAGAATATGGCAACAAAGAAGGCTTCATTCATATTTCGGAGATCAGTAGCACGTGGGTCAGGAATATCCGTAATCATATTCATGAGAATCAGCGTGTTGTCATTAAAGTTCTCAAAGTAGACGAAGATAAGATGCATATTGATTGCTCCCTTAGACGAGTTTCCAGTGAGTCCAAAAGGGTAAAGAATAACGAGTGGAAACGTGCTCAGAAAGCAGAGAAACTCCTTGAACTAGTAGCCAAAGAGAATGATATGACTCTCGAACAAGTTTACGAGAAAATCGGTTGGTCGATTGAGGATGTCTTTGGCGAGATTTATACAGGACTAGAGAAGGCTGCAGATGGTGACGTAGAAGTCTTCGCAGAAGTCACAGCAACCAAGAAACTGAAGAAACAGATTGCAGACTTGGCAAAACTACGAATCGAGATACCTTCTGTTGAGATTGATGGTGAAATGACCATACTTGTTCCCGGGACAGACGGAATTGAAGTGATCAAGAAGGCTCTGACTGAAGGACTTGCAAATGGGAAAAGCCACGAGAAATCAACGACTGAGATTTACACTCTAGGCTCACCCAGATACAAACTTAGAATTGTCAGCCCAGAGTACAAAGAAGCTGAAGAAATTCTCTCAGATGTTTATGGATTGATATCTAAACAGATAGAGAGTAGCTCTGGAACAATTACTTTTGTGAGAAAGTAGGGGGCACGGGTCGGGATGACTCATCTCTACAAATGCACCAAGTGCGCTGAATATACATTGAATCAAGAAACATGTCCAAAATGTGGCAGTCCTGTTTCGAATCCAAAACCTCCAAAATATAGTCCTCAAGACAAATATGGTGGCTATAGAAGAAAGGCAAAACGAAAGATTCAGCAGCAACAAGAAACTAGTTGATTTTTACGAAAAAGAAGAGTCTTGGCAACTGATACTAAGACCAGTTGCCAGTATTACTTTACTAGTAGAGCCGAATTGGAACCCAGAAGGTATTCCAATTACTGGTGAATGATGGTTCACCATAGTCTACATTATCCCACCATAGGAACTTCAGCTGGTAGTTCATTCCTGGAAACATTCCAACGTCTTGGGGATCTTGGGACTGTAATGGAATTATGAATTCTATCACATTGTCACCAGTAGCAAACTCGGTAGAGTTTGTACCAGTCGAATCTTCGGCCCAAGTTCCATCATAATGGATGTTACCATCAAATGATTGCCCATTGTAGTTCACGATTCTGAGGTCAGAGTCAAGTTCTCCGTTCTCTGGTGATAACTGAATACCAAAGGCATCATCACCAAGAGTGTAGTTATCCATTTGAACTCCATAATACATATGGGTCGAGTTTGATTGAGAGTAAACTCTTGCATTGTATCCTGCACCAAATGTTACGTCATAACCTTGAAGCGAGTCCTCAGTATCTGATAGAGTTCCATCAACGGATACATCTAGGTTGGCATCAGCCATTGTTGGAATCCATTCTGCATTTGTACGGTTTGTGTACTGATCGTACATTGTGTAGTCAATTTCATAGATCTTGACAGTTCCGTAGGCAGAGCTGATATATGGTTCCTTGAAAGCACCATTGAGGCTTACAGGCATGTGGCTAACCCAAGCTGTATCATCCCAGAAGAAATCATCCACTTGCATTCTGATGTCTGATATGCCAAGAATTCCTGCTTCTTCTATATCTCTGGGTTCACCATAGGATAGTAGCTTGTAGAGAGTTGAACTGTAGAATGGCTCAAGTGTCTGGTCGTTGACACCAAGATATGTAGCATCATCAATCAATGATGTGCCAAATCTGTCTTCTGCAATTCGTACCATCCAAGGCCACTTACCATCGTCGCCACCAAATCCTTGGAATCTGTGCCCCCAGTATACAAGTACATGGGTTGTATCCCACAGTTTGAACGTTTTCAGCGATTCCGTATAGTTAAGCGCCATTAACGCATATCCCATGAGGGCTATTTGCGTACTGTTGAACGTCGCATTATCCACAATGGTTTGTGCGTCCGCAGCACCGTTTATCCAATACCCATAGTCCCACCAACTAGCGATAACTGAATCAGAAGGTAAGACATTCCTGATATAGGTCATAGCAACTTGCCAATCAGTGGCTTGAGCTCCAGGATTAGACAAAGGTCCATTGGAAAACTCGGGATTACCCACTTGGTCGGAAACAAAGATCACACCCAGAATCACGTTTACTGACAATAATAAGCCAATAAATGCGAATGCAGTAAGTGCATGTTCCGAGGTGAGTGAAGAACTCATCCTGAATCTTCGTCTTTCAAAGACGGACTGTTGAGTGACAACCTTTGCATAAGGTGAGAGAATGTTGTATGATGCAACTGCTGCAAGGATAGCAACACCAGGTGCAAGTATCAGGCTTAGACGAATCATGCTTCCTGCAAAGTAGACTGCTGTCACACCAAATATTAGCATTAACCAGTCTTCATCACGACCTCTCTTAAACAAGAAATACAATCCAAGCGGGAAGAAGAATATCAAGATGAGGAGTGTATTATAGAAACTACCCCACGGACTTGGTAAGTGTTCCGCAACTGATGCGAGAATCCGTTGATCCAACCGCAAGAATGGGTTGATTACTGAAAGGAACTTCGCACCGATTTGTAGAATAGGATTTGAGCTGTAGGGACTGATTGAAAGAGTTTGACTTCCCGCATAGAGAAGATATGAAACTACACCAACAACTGGGGTAATTATTCCGAAAAGGATGGGTTTCATGTGAGGTGCAAGTACATTAGCAGTAGCCTCACGATAGCCTCCAATTCTGAGCCAAATCTCATACAGAACCAGAACACCAGCAACACCAATTGGTGCAAGGATTGTGAAACTAGTTAGATTGCCGAAACCATTTCGTGGAATGAGGTTTCCAATGAATATTCCCAAGGCAATTGTAATCAAGTATGAAGAGAGTAGTCTCTTGCTATAGTGTCCAATGAGTAACATTGTGAAAGCGAATAATGCAAGAAGACCAAGCATAAACTCTGAAGCACCCCAGGACATCTGAAGATAACCCAGAGCAAGACCCGCACCCACAGATGCAGTTAGAGAGCCACGTTTTAGACCTCTCATGAAAAGGAATGTTGTAAGGACTATAGCAAATACTCCAATACATTCGTTATCATAAAATCCTGCTATTGTTCGCTGTAAGAACGCAGGTATGAATGCTGTAAATATTCCAGAAAAGAGTCCTACAGTATTGTTGTAGAGTTCTCTCCCTAGGAAGAAAGCAACTACTGCAGTGAGTGCACCCATGAAGGCTGGTAGGACAAGAGATACTGAGAGCACATCTACAGTGATACCTACACCATTCAGTAGGAAATAGAAGAAAGCACTAGTGAAAGGTACTCCTATGTAGCTTGTGATAGTCATATCACGCCCAAAGGGAACCCAAGTTGAATCGTCATACCAAGAGAAGAATGCGGCATATCCATTTTCTGCTACATAATCAGTGACTCTTAGTTGGAACCAAGGGTCAAAGGCACGCACTATTGGCTGGGCATCTATTAAGGGCGCTAAACGTAGCAAAAGAGCAGTTGTAAAAATGATGATCAATGTCACCATTAACATAATTGAGCCACGTGAAATCTTTGATTTTGGTCGATGGAATACTTGCTTTAGGAATCGTATACTCGACCGTTTGTACTTACCAGCTGACATATGGAGTGCTCTCTCCGTGTTCTTTCGAACTAAGCGGAGCGATTTTGTGATGCGCTAAAAAGGTTGCTGTTAGAATCCGAGTTGTACTATAAGTCAGAAATTTGAAAGAGAAAGAAATGATGATTAGGATGGAGCATTTTCTACCCCATCATAATTCATACTAAGGTATTCTATTCGGACTCGATTAATGCTTTGTAGGCATTACCATCCAGCATTGCTGCAAGATCTGCTTCAAGATTAGAGGGTTTGATTTTGAACATCCAACCCTTGTCGTAACAATCTTCATTGATTGTTTCTGGAGCATCTTCCAGCTCTGTATTAACTTCGATGATTTCGCCACCAATTGGTGTGATAATATCTGATGAGGCTTTCATTGACTCAACAAGCCCACATTCATCATTGGCTTTGAGAACTGTGCCTACCTCAGAAATCTCAACGAAAGTGATCTCGTGAAGTGCGTTCTGAGCATGGTCAGTAATCCCGATGATAACAATATCACCTTCGACTTTGGCCCACTCATGTTCAGCGCTATAGGATAATCCATCTCTAATTTCGGTGTCGCCCATAATTGTCCACCAATGATTTCGAATGACCAGATTCGGTTTAAATCAGTTTGGATATCAAGAAGTTCGTGTTTCTCCGTACTTCTCAGAATCGTAAAAGGGCCATTTTGTAATTTCGGCTTTCCGAAAGCGTCCTTTAATGTCGATTTCAATGATATCTCCATTATTGACTGTGTCTGGAGGAACATAACCCATTCCAATACCCTTGTTTGTGATTGGTGAAAGCCCCCCACTGGTTGTCATACCAATTTCAGAGCCATTGAAGAGAATCGGATAATTTTCCCTTGGAATCCCTCGATCAATCATAACAAATCCAATTCTAGTCTTCTTGACCCCTTCTTTCTTATGGCTCTTAACTATATCATAGCCGATATAGTGTGGTTCTACTTTGAATTTGACTGCATATGGAATTCTGGCTTCGATTGGAGATGTTTCCTCATTGAGTTCATGTCCATAGAGTACAAATCCAGCCTCCAGACGGGTTGAATCTCTTGCTCCTAACCCGCAGGCCTTGATATCAAACTCAGCACCTTGGGCGAGTAGTTCTTTCCAGAACCCAATTGCTCTCTCCTTCCCTTCATCTGAGAAAGAGCAGTTCAGTACTAGTACTTCTGCACCTGCCTCGCCAGTATATCCTGTTCTACACAGGAAAGTGTCATATCCAGCAATAGTCAGGGGGTTGCAAGTGAATCTGCCAAACTCACTCATATCTCTACCAGACATCTTACCCAATACTGAGAGCGCATTAGGTCCTTGAACTGCAATCATTGCAACCTCTTTTGTCCTATCAGTCACTTTCACGTCGAACTTCTTTGCTTGTTCTTGGAGATGAGCCCAGATTTTGGCTCCATTGGCTGCATTAGTGACCCAGATGAATTCCTCTTCCCCAATTCGATATAGCATGAGATCATCAAAGATACCACCATTCTCGTTCAAACAGACGGAATATTGACCTCCATTAATTTTCAACTTGCGAACGTTGTTGGTTGTTACTGTCTGAAGAAAATCAACAGAGTCAGGTCCCTCAATCCACATTCTTAGCATGTTTGAAACGTCAAAAATTCCCACAGCCTTTCTAACAGCCATATGTTCCTCCCTAATGCCTGAAAATCTAACAGGCATCTCCCAGCCTACGAAATCAACAAGGTCTCCATGCTCTTTATGCCAATCATAAAGCTGAGTTCTTTCAAGTCTGTCATTCATCGGAAATCACCGTTTTGACTTGATGAAAAGCCAAATCGGTTGCATTTTATGTCCTTCTATTTAGTCTACTAATGGAGGAATACTCTTTGGCAAAACACGTTGTTGACGTAGATGGACTTCGTATTGGAGAAGGCTATCCAGTACGTCTTATGGGTATCCTCAATCTATCACCCGAGTCATTCTATAAAGTAACCATTACCAACGATAAATCTGCAATTCAAGAATTCATTAGTAAAATGGAAACTGATGGTGTAGATATCATTGATATTGGAGCGGCATCAACTGCACCGAAGACCTTGTATGGTACATCTAAAGTTTCAGAAACGACAGAGCTGAACCGTCTTACATCTATACTTGGAGATATAACAGATTCAACCAATCTACCTCTATCAATTGATACTGTTTCCTCAAAGGTAGCAGAAGTAGCACTTGATATGGGAGTTGCTTTAGTCAATGATGTATCAGGTCTACAATCTGATTCAAAAATGGGAAGCGTTGTGCATTCAAAAGATGTCCCTATAGTGCTTATGGCAAATTGTGGTTCTCCCTGTAGCAGCGTCCAATCATCTCTAAGTTCGTTAGAGGAAAGTTACGTAGAAGCTATTACAACAGGAATAGGGCATGAAAAAATAATCTTGGACCCTGGTATCGGATTTGGAAAACCAGCTGAAGTTGATTTTGAGATATTAGGTAAATTACAGGAGTTTACTCGTTTTGACCAACCCTTGCTGGTGGGAGTATCAAGAAAGGCCTTCATAGGTAGCCTTCTCAACCAGAAAGATCCTGCAGAGAGACTGAGTGGTTCTCTTGCGGCCACAGCAATTGCAGTCTTCAATGGAGCTAATGTTATTCGCACGCATGATGTTAAAGAAACAAAGATGGCGGTTCGGATAGGTGAAGCAATTCTTCAACAGACAACAAAATCCGAGGAGTGATTCAAGATGGAATGGAAAGAGTGGCAACCAATCTATCATAATATTATCAACAGATTGGATTTAGATTCAACAATGGATATACAGGCTACTCAGCTGCTTACAGATTTGTTGATGAAAATCAATCCGGGTCCATTATTGAGAATCTTAGAAGAGAAGATACATGACAGAACGATTGTAATTTGTGGTGCAGGTCCATCACTTGAGGAACATGTGCAGATACTGAAGGAGAGAAGTGACTATCAAGACCTTGTTTTTGTAGCTGCAGATGGAGCAGTGTCACTACTACTAGAGCAAAATTGCCCATGTGATATCATTGTCACGGATTTGGATGGAGATTACAATCATATCGAACAGACCACGAAGAATGGAGCCTTGTGTATAGTTCATGGACATGGGGATAATATCGACAAGATTCTGGATCTGGTGCCAAGTCTCGGAAAGGTTCTCGGGAGCACTCAGGTAGAACCCACAGAGCGAGTATTTCTTTGGGGAGGTTTTACTGATGGTGATAGAGCCTGTTATGTAGTCACTACCTATTCACCAAGACAAGTCATCCTTGCTGGAATGGATTTTGGAAAAATGGTAGGAAAGTGGTCTAAACCCTCACATGAAACACACTTTCCAGCCACGCAAAGAAAACTGGTCAAACTAGAGATTGCACTTGAACTCATTACCGATCTCTTTGAAACAATAGACATACCCCACACTATTCTGTAGAGCGTATCTAAAACCGATGAAGAGTATTGATCTTAGATCATTCCTGTCTTGATTCCCCAGAGATAGCTGAAGATTAGAAAGGCAGAACCTGCAAGAATCACACCAAGAACCATCAGTCTGGTTGCATAACCAGGTTGGAAAACGTACTTGGATCCATAGTATACTAGACCGAGACCCATAGTTCCAATCATAATAACAACGGATGCAACAATCCCTTCCATACCAAGTTGGGAGTCAATACCAGGGGAAATGAGGATAGGAGTTCCACCTTGCCCACCTGCAATTGCAGGGGGTGTTCTAACTAGAGTATAGATATTGCCACCGAGGACAAATAGAACTACAACAAACAGAATTCCAAAAAGGACTGTGTCTGGAGGGCGGGTTGGCATACCAAACCGCGGCCTCGTAAGTCGAACTCTGGGTTTTACAATAAACCTCGGCCACCAGGGTTGCATAAAGTTACCTCGAGCGGTGTCGAAATTGAGTCTGCTTTTAAGAGTATCGAGAAATGCATCGTTGTACTATCACACTTGTGACTCAAATGTAAGCGTTCACAACGCGTATTTAAGAACGAGTGAATATCGAACTGCAAGAGAGGAGAATAGAACTGTCCCGTGTGATGCTTGTTACCGAAAAACCAACAGCTGCAAGGAAGATAGCTTTTGCGCTGGATGATTCTAGGTCTCCGCAAGAAATCAAGAAAGGGAAGACAAGCTATTTCGAATGTAAACGTGGAAATGATGAGCTTGTAGTAGTCTATGCATTAGGGCATTTATTCGAACTCCAGCAGACTGAGAAGGGATGGACTTACCCACGTCTTGAGAATAAATGGGTTCCAAAATACGAGGTTGACAAGAAAGCAACTAACATCAAACCCATAATAGCCCTGATAAAGAGGTTATCAAAAAATATCGACAAATTCGTGGTAGCCACCGATTATGATATCGAGGGTAGTTTGATTGGTTACCTTACTTTGTTGTATGCTTGCAAAACGGATCCAAATAATGCCGCAAGAATGCGATTCTCATCCTTGACTGAAAATGAGCTGGGACATGCTTTTGACAATATGGATACCCTTGATTTCCCATTGATAGAATCAGGCCAAGTTCGACATGAGGTTGATTGGTTATATGGAATCAATATGACCAGAGCTCTTACACTTTCGATAAAGAAAGCAGCAGGCTGGTTCAAGATAGTATCCACAGGGCGAGTTCAAGGTCCAGCTCTTTCATATGTAGCTCAACGAGAGAATGAGATCAATCTCTTTGTACCATTACCGTATTGGATGATTCAAGTACTTGCGCATCATAATAACAAGGAGTTGGAATTAGAATACTTCAAGAAACGAATCGCTACTATGTCAGATGGAGAAGCAGTAGTTGAGAGTCTTTCTGGACAGACTGCCATTGTAGACAAGGTTAGTAGACGCACGGTCACTCAACAGCCTCATCCACCCTTCAGCCTTAGTTCGCTCCAATCTGAAGCGTATAGGCACTTGGGTTACAAACCAAGTCGAACTCTAGCTCTTGCACAGTCACTCTATCTCAACTCAGCAATATCATACCCAAGAACAAGTAGTGAACAATTGCCCGACACTTTGGATTACAAAGCTATTCTCACTGGACTAAGTTCGATGAAAAATTATACAACTATGGCAAAAACTGTACTGAAAGGACCTCTCAAACCAATCCAAGGAAAGAAGACGGACCCTGCACATCCTGCAATCCATCCAACAGGTGAAAAACCAGCAAAACGACTCACTCCAAGTGAAAAGAAGTTGTATGATTTGATTGTGCGAAGATTCTTTTCTGTTTTTGGCGAGCCTTTAGTCAAAGATCATCTTAGAGCAGATATTGTGTGTGAGAATCATAAACTCTACACTAGAGGTCTTCAGATTCAAAAACTGGGTTGGGCAGAGTTTTACGGACCGTTCTTCAAGACAAAGGAGAAGGCACTACCAGACATTAATGAAGGAGATTCTGTTCATCTTACTTCTGTGGATGCTGAAGAGAAGCATACTCTACCTCCAGCTCGATTCAATCCAGCTAGTCTTCTGAAGTTACTTGAACGAGAGAATCTAGGAACTAAATCTACTAGATCAAGAATTGTAGATTCTGTGAGATCAAGGGGTTATACCATTGGAGACAAGTTCGAGCTATCTACTCTTGGATATGCACTGTATGAAACACTAGACCATTACATGTCAGTCATGCTTTCTTCAGAAATGACCAGACAATTAGAGAAAGAAATGGAAGATATCCAACAGAGAAAGACTGATCGAGATACCGTTCTTGCCAAAATTAAAACTAGTTTACTCGCAATTTTGGAAGAATTCAAAGAAAAAGAGGACAGAATTGGAGAAGATCTAGTAAAAGGACTACAGAGATATTGGAAAGAAACTGAAGAACTTGGATCGTGTCCAAAATGTGGAGATGGAATTCTTAGAATAGTACAATCTCCGAAGACCGGCAAGCGTTTCGTTGGTTGTTCGAACTACAAAGATGGAGTCTGCGACCAAACTTTTCCCCTCCCGCAAAAAGGAACAATCACACCTCTTGAGAAAGTATGTCCTCATTGCGACCATCAAATGATTAAGGTAATTTCAGGCAGGCGAGCATGGGAAACCTGTATCAATTGGACTCAGTGCCCAGGAAGACAAGAGGACCTGAAAGCTCTTGATGAGCGAAGAGCTAAGCAGTCTAAGAAAAAGGCAGGAGAGAAGAAATCATGACTGAATGCCCAATTTGTGGAAGAGGCCGACAAGAGAAGTTCTGTTCTTATCATCAGACTGCATTTGATAATATGAAAGAGATGCATACTAAATGGGAAACTGCTGCAGGCCTTTCTTGGGAAGATTATCTAGACAAAATCGGTCAGCTAGAGGACACTGGTAGATGGATACGAGAAGTAATCGAGTTCATCACGCAACAAGATGGTCTCTGAGAAAAGATAGAAGCTCCATCATAACATCACGATTGAGTTGGGGTAACCCTGAAACCACCATGCATGTGTTGTTGGTCCAAGATGCAATTCTTTCTGCAATTGTTCTAACAAGTGTGGTGTCCAAGCCCATGGTGAACAAAGCAGTTGATGTGGGTTCTGAACGACCTTGACCTGGAGGAATAGCAACCGCAGAAATTCCCAAACGGTATTGTTCTTTTTCTGAAAATAACATCAATAATCCATTCTCAAGGTTCAGAATTCGTATTTTGACGTTACCAATGGAGGTTTCTGCGATTAGTTCAGAGATATCATCAAAGCTCATTATGACCACAATCAAGATAGGATATGCACTAGAATAAATCACTACCGACAGTTCAAGATCGATTTGTTTCGCGCCAGAAAACAACATGGTTATCAAGGTCATAGAGGCATTCACCTTTGAAGTTCCCATGACTACTAGTTCTAATAGATTCAAGGAGTTCTTTCCATATCCTACACCACGTAAGGGTCAGAAGGAGATGATGCTCGCAATAGAGGAGGCTGTTAGAACTGGAGTGAATATCTGCTCAGAAGCACCCAACGGATTTGGAAAGACCTGTGTGACATTAAGTAGTGTTCTTCCTTGGGTCAAAGAGAATGATGGGAAAATTCTCTACTGTGCAAGAACACATAGACAACTGGATCGTGTTGTTGAAGAGTTAGTTGAAATTTCCAAACGTCAAGATGTTTCAGGAGTTTCATTCCGCGGTAGAAGGCATATGTGTCTTAATCCATTTGTCATCGAGAATTCAGATATGGTAGCACCGATAAGCGAGGTGTGTGGACAACTAAAGGCTACGGGTAGATGTTCATACTATGAAAAGCTCAAGAAAGCTGGAGAACCTGAAGACCTGATAGAAGATCTCGAAAAGAAGGTCTTAACCGCACCAGAGATTGTGGAGATTGCGAAGAGCAAATCAATTTGTCCTTATGAGATGGCTAAACGCTTGGCAAAAGTAGTAGATGTTGTAGCACTCTCCTATCTGTATGTGTTCGATCCATGGATTCTCGAAGTTTTTGTACCTGATCTTGGAACACCTCTATCAAAGATTGTACTTGTTCAAGATGAAGCACATAATGTTCCAGCAACAGCTTTAGACTCAGCAAGTGATTCGTTGACCATAAGAATAGCAAGACAAGCTACTAGAGAGGCGAGCTCAGGCCCATTCAAGGATGGAACATCTTACGAGTTCAGCCGTTCACTGACAATGAAACTGCAAGAGATATCTTCTGATTTGAAGGACAATGATGAGAAAGTAGTCAACCCACGAGAAATTGTAGATATGGCTATCAAATCAGCCAGCCTTGATTCAGGAGAAAGGGTTCTGCGTCATATGCAGGATCATGGAGCGAAGATTAAGAAGGGGCTCCTCAAGGCAGGAAAATTCCCGCGATCTGCGATACATAGAGTAGGAGAGTTCTTGTTAAACTGGCTAAGGTGCGCAGACAAAGAGAATTATGCCTTTATCCTATCATCATCAACCACTAGAGGCGGTACAAAGAGAGTATCTCTTAATCTCAATGCATTAGATCCGACTTCTGTTACATCTCCTGTTCTGAGTATGGTCCATAGTTCGGTTGCAATATCTGGAACAATATCACCCATTGATGCCTATTCTGAGATGTTAGGGTTTAGTTCGGAGTCAGTAAAAGCTACATTCCAGAGCCCATTTGCAATTACAAATAGACTTGGGCTAGTAGTTGGTGGATTAGATACATCATTTCAAAATAGGAATGGTGGTACTTTTGCTAGAATGGTGGATCATTGTCTAGCCGTTGTTAATGCTACACCAGGAAATACTGGTATCTTTACTTCAAGTTACTCTATTGGTAGATCTCTTGTGGAAGCGGGATTTGAGAAGCGATTGAAAAGAGAATTCTTCGTTGAACGCCCAGGGATGAAAGGCACAGACAATGATAAGATGATTGAGAAGTTCAAAAGCAAGGGTGAGAAAGGTGGTGCTGTATTATTAGGTGTACAAGGAGGGCGAAATTCAGAGGGTGGTGATTTTCCAGGCGCTACAATGGAGAGTGTTGTTGTTGTTGGTGTCCCCTATGCCAGACCTACTCCTAGTATGGAGGCACTGATTGCATATTATGACTCTAGATTCAATCAGAAAGGTAGAGATTATGCATATGTGTTACCTGCTATGACTCGAGCAATTCAAGCTGCAGGAAGACCTGTACGAAGATTGGATGATAGAGGAGCAATTGTGATGCTTGATCAGAGATTCGCATCGAATTATTTGTCGCGATTTATCCCCTCATGGCTAAAAGAAGTGTTACAAGTAATTCCAGATAATCCAAGTGATTTGGCACATCAGGTTGAGAGCTTTTTTATGACTTAGGACTGTGAAATTGCATCCTCAAGTGTACTATCCCCTTCAAGTAAAGCACGTGCTTCAGCCGATGTGATTGATTTCTTGCCTTTTGTTAATCGAGTTACATATCGTTTTACTGACTGGATATACCCTGCTTTTGCTTCAACACTTAGATCAGAATCAGATACGGGTCGTCCAGTTCGTCCAGCAATGAGTATAGCTGCAGATTCATCAGACTTGGCTCCACCGATGATTGTTGTCTTATGCTCGTTGACTAGTTGGATGGAGGGTATTATCTTGTTATTCTTAATGGAGCGTAATAGAAGAGCTGCATAGAGTTTGGAACCAGTCCCAACGCGAATGAGTATCTGACAATCAGGAAATAGCGTTGTTGTGTAATCAATCAGTGTTTGAGTTAGAATTGCTACAGCTTCAGGCGATGTGAGAGCACTACTATAAACGGGGACTCTATCAATTACCAGAGCAACGCCAAATGTCATTCCAGGATCTATACCTACTACTGCTTTGGATGGGGTTTGTAAATCGTGCAGTTTCGACATTATTTCAATTCTAGCGAAATCAGTATCGAAATCTTCTGTGACTTCGATTTTACCATTATGTTCTTTGGAGTTATCATCAGGTCCTGTAATCACAACATGAGCATGTGCGCATCTATGGTCTAATGGAGAACAAATAACGAATTTAATCTCAAGTGCCTTTAGAAGCTGTACAATACGATAGAGTATCTTCGGGTTTTCGGTGGCAACTGCAGCTTCCCATTTTGGCATGAATTGGCTCCTTCTAGATATGCTTATCACTAAGGGGTTATGTTGAACAAATAGTGAAGCATTTTTGATTCTTCCGTCAGGCGTTTCCCTTCTGGATCGAATAATGAATGGTGGTCTGAATACTGGGATATTCACCCATGTATATGGTGAGGCAGCAGCAGGAAAGACTACTTTTGGTTTGCAGTTTGTGAGAGCAATGTGTAGACAGGAAATAGGAACCATCTACATTAATTCAGAAGCAACATCACCTGTTGAACGCTTGGAGCAAATGACCGGAAAACAATTCAATGACCTTGAAACCCTAGTTAAGATATTTTTGCCAAAAGGATTCAGTGAACAAGGTGTATTGATTGATGACTTAGAATTGTATATTCGTGATGATATGCGGCTTATTGTGATTGATACCCTCACAAAGTATTACAGATTAGCACTTGAAGATAAAAAAACGAACTATGCCAATCACCGTGAACTAAATCGTCAAGCAGGAGTTCTAAAGGGATTAGCTAGGCAACGTGATGTAGCAGTACTAGTACTTAATCAGGTCACATCCAAAATGAAAGGATCGAATGACTTTGAGCCTGTTGCTGGCAACATTCTAGATTATTGGTCAGATTATGTGATTAAAATGAACGTAGGAAAATCCTCGGGAGAACGATTATTGAGAAGAATTGTGCCAGAGGGAGATAGATCAGAGGGTCGACTCTTCCTTACCGAGGAAGGATTCTCAGTTGAGCGTACCCTTGAGAAAGAGTGAAATTAGCTTGGTCAACCGCAGACATGGAGCTCAGTAAATGTATGAAGCACTTGCCCTTTTAGAATTGGCAGTATGGTTTGGACTTCCAGCTTGGATTGCAAATGCAACACCGGTCTTAGGTGGTGGTGGAAAAGCGATTGATGGAGGGCGATTCCATAGCGATGGTCGTAGAATTCTTGGTGATGGAAAAACAATTCGTGGTTTCATCGTTGGTATTTTCTTTGGAATATTGACTGGACTTGGGCAGATGCTTGCAGCTCCGTATTTACACCCTCTACTAGCCCAGTATGTCACTGTAACACCTGAAATGGAATTAGTTCTCTATATGCAACTCCCTGTAGCAATTCTCATGTCTTTTGGAGCTCTAACAGGAGATATTGTTGGTTCATACATCAAGAGACGTGTTGATGTTAAGAGTGGTGACCCTTCTCCCTTTATGGATCAACTCGGTTTCATACTAATGGCTCTGATATTTGCTTATCCATTAATTCATCCAGAAGCAATCTATGTGGTAATTCTCATTCTGGTCACACTTGCTATCCATTGGATTAGCAATGCCCTGGGATATCTTCTAGGACTCAAGAAAAATCCTTGGTAAACCGGATTATCTAAATTATCTGTTCAAAGATAAACATAAAAGGTATCTCAAGACTGATGTCCGTACAAGTAGTTTCACTACCTAGACCGTATGTCTGAGTGGAATACTGATACTCTCGAATTATTATCGAACCGGAGTAATATTGACAATGATGGTAAAAGACTGCATGCAATCAGAAGTGGTTTTCATTTCGGTACCTGGAACAAGAGAAGACGTTCTGATAATGATGGCAGAGAAGCAAGTCAATGGTGTCCCAGTTGTGAAAAAGGGTTCAAAGACCTTGGTAGGTATTGTAACCAGAACAGATCTTCTGACAAAAGTAGATGAAAATCAACTTGCGATGCTGATGAACAGAGACCCTGATACTGTCACTCCAAGAACTGACCTAAAGACCGCCACCAAGATGATGATTGAGAAGAACTACAGAAGACTTCCTGTTGTTGAAAAGGGTAATCTTGTTGGTATGATTTCGGTTCCCGATATTCTTGGAGCTACGTTAGAAAACAATGAAGAAGTCGGTTCGAAAGAAATTATTGATTTTGTCACGAGAGAGATAACTGCAGTTTGGGAACAGACTCCGCTCCCTCTAACCTACATGGTAATGGATATGGCAGGGAAGAATGCACTTGTTCTAATCAATGAAGGTGGAGGAGTATCAGGAATGATCACTGTCAGTGATTATATTCGACTCTCAGAAGTAACTGTTGAAGATAATATATCAACAACTTTCAGTGGCCAAGATAGTACAGTTGAATGGGGTTGGACATCGAAGGATTTCCTCGTTGTAACGAAGAAGATTCTCAAGCTACCTAATATTCCAGTTTCAGAAACAATGACGAAGAATATAATCAGTTTGAATGAACTTACAACAATTTCCGAATTTGTAAGAACTATCCGAAAGGAAGACATTGATCAAGCTCCAGTCCTCTCTGTAACTGGCAATCTGCTTGGTATGATTGAGGACCGCAATCTGCTAGAACTAGCACTTGAAGTTCAAAAGGATTAGTTCTAGAAAAAGTCGGTCAAAGTCGTTTGTTCAGAAACAAATAGAGAATCAAGTGATGCACTGATTAGTTTCAGACGTTCCTGCATATATTCGTCAAGACCATGGTCATGAATTATCTTCTCAGTTACACGGAGATATTTTGAGATATTCTTCTGTCTCACTGTAAGAGATAGTTTAGACTCACCACAGATACATTGGCCCGAGATTGGTACTCTTCGATATGTACGATTGCACTTCAGGCATCGGATTTTTTGTGTAGAATATGCTCGTAAGTTCCCGCGGATGTCACGGAAGAAATGAGTTGACAAGACGCGTTGAGCTACATCGGGTGCATCTACAGCGTTAATCAATGTAGCAAGGCGTAATTGAGCCTTAAGTTTGTCATCCATCGTTTCTAGAATTTTGTATCTAGAATTCTTAGGCCCAATATCAAAAGAGGTTGTGCTATGAGTGAAACCAAATCCTTCGTATTGTGCAGGAGAATTTAGACGTGACGATATAATGTCAACAAGACCCTGAACATCTTTTGGATGTCGAGCTTCGGATACCATCTCATAAAATTGAGCAGGATATCGTCTGCAGACCTCGATATTATGACTCTCATCATCTACTTCTGTAGGATTAAGGATAACTGATAGAACGAGTGGTGCATCCATGAGGCCTCCTCGACCAGCAGGAAGATAGCTCTTTGAGAAGTTCAATAGTGCATCAAGAACTAAAATCAATGCATCTTCGTCACCATCGCAGTTTCTACGTTTTGCAGCATGCCAGTATGGATGAGCGTAGCAAACACTTGCATTAGTGAAACCAACTAGCCTTCCTATAATTCCTGCAGAGGTGTGTGGAGCAAGACCAATAACAAGTTGACCAATAACATCTTCCAGAGAATTGAAGTTGTAGTATCTAGGAAGTTTGTACATCTTTTCTAGGCAATCATCAACAAACCGACCAACTCTAAGGAGGTAATCAGCGCCGTTTTCAGGAACTATAACATCTTGTACTTTCAACTCAAGTATTTGATCTTCTGAGATTAGTGGAGCTCCGTCATAATCTATCACATAACCAAGTTCCCGGAGTCGACTAACTGGAACACCAATTTCCTTTGGAGTGAAATGGGTTAGAGGTGCATCTGTTGCATCAAACCTTGCTGTGCCATCACGATAGCAGTAAACATTATGCTTGGCTCTGAGAATGCCCTTACCTAGATATTCCGGAATCTTGTAATCACTTGTTAAACCAAGAACTCCGCGTACGCCATGTGTTTCAAACTCACCAACCTCACCCTTCACTCTTTCAAGCAGAGCTTGCAAATCAACAGGGACCATTCGAGTCTTTCGAATTTTATTGATCTCATGACTGACAGGACACATTCCTTTAGCTGGGTCAATTGCACGTCCACAACCTTCCTCTCCGCACCAAAGCTCAATTTCTGTGTGCGAACCACACTGGGGACATTTTGATTCAAAGGTCTTTAGCTCACAATCAGGACATTTACGGGCAACCAGTTCAACTTTGACACCAGAAGTTCCGGGAGATTTTGTATCAGTGTCATTATTCTCGTCAAATGAATCAAGCGTTGAGATGTATTGGACACTCTTAGCAACTTCATCTATTCTTCTTTCAGACCCTTTGGAACGGCCAACAGGAAAAAGTGATTGCACAGGAGGTCTCATTCTACGTTCTTCTGCTTTCTCGGGACGACCCATTCTTGCACCAATTGCGAAGCCTATCTTATCTTGAAGGAGAACTTCGGATACAGAATTCATCATAGCAAGTGTGTCTTTTCCTTTGGGGGATTTTGTTTCAGGTCCCAGCTGTGCTAGGATAGGTATAGGATCATCAGTTAGAATTACTTTCTTACGGTCATCCGAAAACCTGTGGGGGATTCCAACTCGTTCTAACATGGTTTTGTATGTATTAACAAATGGAAGTATAATATGTCCATCATGTTTCTTACTGATTTTGTGTTTAGAAAGTAACCATTTTCGTAGTTTCTGGATTTCATCCGTTGACAGCGCAGCCCATCTATAGAGATAATATGGATGTAGGGGTATCTTCAATTTCTTTGAGAGATGTACTGCTTGAGCGGGTGTTGGTAGAATAGTTAGAGGAGACTCAATGAAAGTGTTAGGTGATTGATGCGTTAGGTCCGATCCCTTCATTCGGTTTGTGAGTTGGGTAGTGGACAGATTTGAGATTGCATGTTCTAAATCATGGGACCACCATTCTTCACAGTAACCTGAGGGCGCTAGTGGATGATTGTTCTCAATGAATTCCCCCAATGCAACAAGAATATCTCCGACATACAGTATCTGCTCAATCTTCCCTTCATAACCACGAGCGTCATCTAATCCAGTGAATCGTATAACAGAACCATCTTTCAGAAGAACAATCGGACCTTCAATAGAATCAACTGGTGCAACTATTGATCCTTTTCCTGGACGTTCAGTACGAATGTGAGTTCCTGGAGCCAGGAATTCTTCAAGAATGAACATTGTAGCTGGATGTACACCCACACCTGCAAGACCCGTGTTTCTTGAACGACCATACCTAAGTCTGAAACCACCCAGTCTCTGTGGATGTGAAAATACTGGTCGCCCACCAATTACATCAGCTAGATAGTCATCTTTTGGTTCTAGTTTCTTATCTGCAGAGTCCTCTTTCTGGGCAGAATCTCTAGACATTTTTGAGGCTAAATCGTCTAGCCACTCCCATCCTTTGATATCTGCTTCATTTACGATTTTTGTTAGCTTTGCAGCTCTTCCTACTACTCCATCATTGAGCACAAGAACTGAACCACCTCGAACACGATTGGTTTCAATCCGTTCTAGGTCTCGACCACCTGATACTTCAAATGACTCGGTTGGGTCGCCAGTAAGCATTATGGGCAATCTTTCAGCAGCAAATTTGATGAGTTCTGGATGTACAGGATATTGAAGATGCACATGACGTGCGTAAAGCTCCACTTCCTCTAAAGCACGTTCTGTTTCTTCTTCTGTAGATTTGAAAGGAGGTAGTTCTAGTACCTGACGAACATAGTCTGCAACAAGGACCGTCATTGCAGCCTCAGTTCCACCAGCAGCACGGATTGGACCTGCCAGATAGAGAGCAAGATAGCGATTCTCACCTGAACCTCTAATTCTAACTCTTGCTATTCCTTCAAGAGGAGCAGCTGTAATACTTTCAGTGAGGATAGCTAAAGCAACTCGGACAGCTTTCTCAGCTGCTTTTTCGGCGTCAGTTAACCCACCTAGAGTGCCTTCTGCAATTTCCTTTGCTACTTGAAATGCAACCTGTTCTCTGGACATATCTTTCTGTAACTCTCGAATTCGCTTTGCAACACCTTTTGGACCTTCAAGAGTAGCTTCAACTCGTGCAGCAACGTCATGTGCAGGAGGAATTTCCACCCTTGTAGTTGGATCATAACCCTGCATTCGCGCTACTTCTGCAACAGCATAGATTCTACCAATTTCTTCGTTTAGTGATTCAAAATATTGACTGTAGGCGAGACTGTGTGGAGGGAGTTCATGTTCTGATTCTGTCACAATGAGTCATGCTGATTCTAGCATGTTCCGTATTCTGTGTTTCGCTTTAGGGACAGTAAAATTCTCCAAGCTCGTCATCATTGAGCAGATTACTTTAAAGCCTCCAGCAAGGTTTCACTAATAGACTAAACGCCACCAATTACTTGGAGGAAGGTGCCAGATTTGCTCACTCTCGAAGAAACAATTGAATTAATTCTGAAGCATAAATCGGAATACGAACGTAATGATATCCTGACGATGATTCAGGAAAAACGTAATGAACTAGGTCCAGAAGTCATCAATGATGAATCAGCAGCCATGATTGTGGCAAGAGAACTTGGTGTAGACTTGTACAAAATGTCACCAAGTGCGCGCCAGAGAATTGAGGATATATCTGAATCAACCAAGAATGTTGCAGGACTTGTAGGCAAGGTTGATAGTATTGGTACAGTAAGAACCTTCTCACGAAAGGATGGTGGAGAAGGTATGGTAGCCAGCATCTTCATCTCAGATGAAACTGGCAGTATCAGAGTTGCGCTTTGGGATGACATGACCAAGGCAATATCTGAGGATCACATTTCGGTTGGAAGTATCATTCAGGTTCGAGGAGCATACGTCAAGATGGGACTCGGAAACACTATTGAACTCAATCTGGGCCGAATGGGGACCATCAGACAACTCGAAAACGATGAGATTGAAGAGCTTGGTGTTGATTTCAGCACTGCATCAAAAGATGTAATGAAAGTAAGCGAACTCCAAGAAAATACCTATGATGTATCTATCAAGGTAAAGATACAGAGGGTATTCAGAGTTTCAACATTCACCAAAAAGGATGGTAATGATGGAAAAGTACTCGCAATGGTTGTTGCAGACGATTCAGGAAGTACCCGCCTTGTTTTTTGGGATGAAAAAGCAGATGAAGTCGATGGAATTGCAGCTGGAGAAGTCATTAGAGTAGATCATGCATATACAAAACCAAATCGTGATGGAACTGAAACTGAAATCCATGTTGGTAGATCATCTACAATTGAGCGCGGACTTAAAGATAAAATCGATGCAACAGTATCAACTCCAACATTCTCAGGTAGTACAGAACCTCTCGGTATGAAGAAAGTAGCCGAGTTAGAAACAGGAATGAACGACGTAGACATAGAGGGAAAGATTGCTACGATTTATGAGGTGAAGACCTTCACACGAAAGGATGGTGGAGAAGGTAGTGTACAAAATATTGTGATTGCAGATAAGACAAGCAAGATTAGGGTGACTTTCTGGAGTGAAGATATTGAACAGATTGCAAAAGCAAAGGAAGGCGACGTGATTCGGATTCTTCATGGATATGTGAAAGAAGGTTTCAGGGGTGGAGTTGAATATCAAGTAGGAAGGAAGTCAGAGATTACATTGAACCCCAAAGGGTCAAAATTGAAACAACTTGATTTGTCAAAAATCACTGAAGATGTATCATCATCATCGGGTACTGGAACTAGCTTTGAGCCCATTGGAAAAACAAACATCGGAGATCTTGCCCTAGGAATGGGAGATGTTGATGTAGAGGGAAAAGTAGTAACTGCTTATGATGTAAAAACTTTCACCAGAAAAGATGGAGATGAAGGGAAACTAAGGAATGTGGTCATTGCAGATCAGACTAGCAAGATTAGAGTGACCTTCTGGGGCGATGATGTGGAAACAGTCGCCGATATTCAGGAAGGTGATGTGATCAGAATTCTCCACGGTTATGTGAAAGAAGGTTACAGAGGTGGTTTAGAGTACCAAGTGGGTCGAAAGGGAGAGATTGTGCTGAATCCCAAGGATTCTGACCTCAAACAGTTAGATCTAACAGATGTTGCCTTTGAAACTGTTGCAACTAAGGCTTCGAGGGTTCTTATTGGTGAAATAGATGAAACCAATGAGGGAAGAAATGTTGAGATTTGTGGAATAATCGTAGATATGGGACAGAATCGTGTCTATTACGAAGCATGTCCAACATGTAACAAGAAGCTTGAAGCTGTTGATGATGGCTATACTTGCAGATCATGTGGAAAAGTGGAGAAACCAGAACCACGAATGCTCTACAAGATAACAATTGATGATGGTTCAGGTTCAATTCGAGCGACATTGTTCGGTCAAGTTGGTGAAAAACTTCTTGGAATGACTGCTGAGGAGGCTCAAAAATTAATAGCGAAATCAGGTAAGGATGATGAACCGATTAGAGCAACCTCTGACAAGATACGTGGTAGATACATTGCAATGCATGGACGTGTCAAGAAGTTTGGAGATGCTATCGAGATATCCTCGAATGGGTTTGAATTTGCAGATCCACTTCAAGAAATCAAACGTCTAAAAGAAGTAATTCAGAAAGAAGTAAGCTAGAATAAGAATAAAGTGGAGTCTGCACCTCAATAAAGGGCAGACTTCACTTATCTCAAGCACTTGTTTCGATGAGGGTTTCTAATCCATCAAGAAAAGCTTTCACGTCGTCCATGTTATTGTAAAGATAGAAGCTTGCACGGGCTGTACCCTTCTTTGGATCAATTCCCATCTGATAATGAAACGGGCCGGCGCAATGCCATCCGGAGCGCACCATAATATTGAATTCATCATTGAGGAATGTTGCCACATCATGTGCTGACGGGACTGTGTCTACACTAAATGTAACTAGACCTGTTTTGATGCTGATATCCTCAGTTCCCAGAATATTAACATGTTCCATATCAAGCATCTTCTTTAGTGCTACTTCTAGAAGCGACCGTTCATGTTTCTCGATTTTGTGCATTCCAATTGATTGAAGATATTCAGCTGCTGCCCCTGCACCGATAGCACCAGCATAGTTCTGAAGACCAGCTTCAAATTTTTCGGGCGGTGGTAGATATTCGGGCATTATCTTACCATCTACAAATTTGACGTCACTGACTGTGTCGCCACCATAAAGAGCCATTTTCATTGATTCAAGATGTTCCATCTTACCATAAAGAACTCCCATGCCTGTAGGTCCACACATTTTGTGAACTGAGATTGCAGAGAAATCTACATCTGCTGCTTGAACATCAAGAGGATGATGGGGAGCATATTGGGCATCATCACACATCACAAGAGCTCCACGATCGTGAGCGATTTCGACAATATCTTTCATCGGGGCTACAGTTCCTGTGACATTGGATGAGTGAACAACAGATACCAGACTTGTTTTGCTGTCAATTGCATTCTTCCAGTCTTCAAGATCAAAAGTTCCATCATTTTGAGCTTTAACAATCTCAATCTCTAAGCCATCTCTCTTTGCCCTCTCAACAAAAGGAAGAGAACCACTATGATGTTCAAGAGAGGTGGTAATGATTTTGGAACCTTTTGGTAAATCAACAGAACTTGCTACAATATTTAGTGATTCTGTTGCATTTCTGGTCCAGATGCATTCCTCTTCACGAGCTGCGTTCAGGAATTTGGCAAATTTCCCTCGCGCTGCGGTGTATGCTTCAGAGGCATCCTTTCCAAATCTATGGATACTTCTACCACCACAGGCAGGATACATCTCATAGTATTCATTCATGGCATCAATAACCTGTCGAGGTTTAAGTGCCATACATGCACTGTCCAGATAGACGACTGGACGACCGTTTATTTTTCGTTCGAGAGCTGGGAAATCTCCCCTAATCTTTGTCCAGTCAACCATTGAGATCAATCCTAGACGAGTTGCCACCTATAGCCTCCCTTGCCAAACTTCTTAGTTATGAGGCCTTGCTCGACAAGCTGATTCGCAGCTGCAACAAATGCATCTCCGCCAGCACAATCCGTACAGATATCCGCATATTCCTTCTTGCGAGCTAGTTCGAGAATCTCTGTAGTAGTTAATGATTCAGCAGTTCCAAGAACCTTGAGCACACACTGGGCGTTGTTTGAGAGGTCTGACATGGTCAATCGAGCCGGCACATTCGGCAATAAGAAAGCTTCGAAATGGATGACGTGTCACTTAACAAAATGCTTAAATTAACACCTGAGCCGCAAAGCCTGCTCATTTCTTTCGGGGCTCATGTTCTGTTAGGTGTGAAATAGATATAGGTGAATCATAATGGGAAGAAGACGAAGACAAAAAGTACGTCGCCGACCACAGAAACGCATTCCAGATGTTTATCCATGTCCAGACTGTGGAAATACTGCAATCAAAATCCAACTCTATAGAGATAATGGAATGGCAACCGTAAAGTGTGGGTCATGTGGAATAGAAATGACAATCGATGAAGTCAACCCCTTGACTGAGCCTGTAGATATTTATGGATCATTCATAGACAAGTTCTACGAACGTCGCAGTGTTGAAGCATAATCAGTACAGCTGTTATTATTCAGCAATGATTATAAGCGGACCTAGTCCGAGGGCACAAGATTGCAATGCAGATTGAATCCTTTACCTCAATATACTTCATCTTGCTAATGGCAATGGGTATTCTAGCAGTTTTACTCACGATGGGATACATGATTTATGGTGAAGAAGAAGAAGAATAGTTTACCGGGACGTTATTCCCAATGACAGAATCTGTTATACGAACTGCTTTTGATAATATTGCTTCACACATTTCTAATATTGACAGTATTAGATCACTAGTTGATACACTAGAGTCTGCCAATCTGCCAACTGATGAGGTCATTGATACTTTGCAGAAAAAGATTGAAGACGCAGAGGTGACTCTCAGGACCGACATACGCATCTTAATCAATGAATGTCGTCATCTGGAGAGTAGGATGAAAAGCTGATGAGTGCACGCACTCCCCTGAGTAAAGAGATGGTCCAATTTCTCAAGTTAAAAGGAATTGTAAAACCTACACCTATTCAGGAAAAAGCAATCCCATTATTGCTTAGGGGAAAGAATAATTCACTACTTCTTGCACCTACAGGGAGTGGAAAAACTGAAGCTGCACTTCTACCACTCTTGAACACGTTGCAACAGATGAGTAAGGAAAGAGAATTGTTTGGATTCTACATTATCTATATCACTCCTCTAAAAGCACTGAATCGTGATGTTTTCAAAAGAATCATTGAACTCTGTGAACATCTTGACATAACTGCCGATGTTCGTCATGGTGATACAACACAATATGCCAGAAGAAAACAGGCAATAAAACCCCCAAACTTATTGATCACTACTCCAGAAACACTTCAAGCAATTCTTCCAGGAAAGCGGCTCAGGTATCATCTCAAAACAGTCTTTGCGGTTGTTGTAGATGAAGTACATGATTTAGCAAGTAGTAAGAGAGGAACCCAGCTTAGTTTGGGATTAGAGCGTCTAGAACGTTTAGTCGGCTCAAAAATAATGCGCGTAGGACTATCTGCAACTGTTGGAAATCCGAAGGAAGTAGCTAAACTTCTAGGAGGAAATAAGGATATCAAGACTGTATGGGCAGGATATGATGATAGAAAGGTAGATCTTCAGGTAGCAATGCCCGCACCAACTGACCAGCATAAGAAACTGGCTCGAAAATTGTCATACCCGCCTCATTCTATGGCTAGACTAGAAACTATTGTGGATTTGATTGAAAAACACCAATCCACTCTTGTCTTCACTAATACACGATCCTTTGCAGAAGTTCTTGGTGCAAAGATGAGAGCTTTGAAACCACCTTACGAGTTTGATGTACATCATGGTTCATTGTCCAAAGACGCGCGTCTTTCCGCGGAAGATAGGTTGAAGACTGGAGTTTCTAAAGCAATTATTGCAACATCAAGTCTAGAATTGGGCATCGATATAGGACAGGCCGATCTTGTAATCCAATATTCATCTCCCAGAGAGGTTTCTAGATTAGTTCAACGCTTTGGGAGATCAGGTCATGGTATAGGGCGCATATCAAAGGGGGTTGTAATCTCAACCATAAATCTAGATGATATTTCAGAGTCTGGGGTAATTATCAAACGTGCCAAGTCGAATAAGGTAGAGAATGCGAGAATACCAAAGAAGGCGTGGGATGTTCTTTGTCATCAAATAACAGGAGTGCTTCTTGATTGTGATACGATTGAGAAAGAATCATTGTTGGAAGTTGTGAATGCGGCCTATCCGTTTTCAGAGGTATCAGCAGCAGAGCTTGATACACTTCTGAAATTTATGGAAGGAAGACGTCTTCTTGAACTACATGATTCCGAGGTTTCTAGAGGTGCAAGAACACGAATCTTCTATTATGATCGACTAAGTACGATTCCTGACACTAGACAAGTTAGTGCAGTAGATATTACAACACGTACATCAATTGGCGTTCTCGATGAGGATTATGTAGCTGCAAATGTCGAACCAGGTTCGGTATTTGTCATTCGTGGGAGACCCTGGAATGTTGTTAGTATTGATGATGAAAGTGGGGAAGTGATGTGTGCTCCAGCAACAAGCACCGACACTGATGCACCAAGGTGGGTGGGAGAGATGATTCCAGTACCCTTTGAGGTGGCTTCGGATGTTGCAAAGATGTGGAACTCAATTCTCGATCAAAGTATCGGGAATATTGATGCTTGGTTGGCGGATTTCGGAATATTGGGTGAGTCTACTAAGCATCTTGTTGAAACGCTCAGACAGAGTAAGGATGTATTAGGAGAAATTCCTTCGCCAGATTTGTACATCTTGGAAACATTTGGTGCAGGTATAGTTCTACATTCTCCGTTAGGAACTAGAGCAAATGAAACCTTGGGAATAGTGATAGCTGCTCTTCTAACAACACGTCTGGGTATTGTAGTGGCAGTTGAAAGAGACCCCTATCGTATCTTGTTTACAGCCAAGGAGGGATTGAAATCAAGTCATATACTTGATGTACTCAAAGATTATTCCGGCGATCAGGCTTCACACATACTACGAATAGCTGTAAAACAAACTCAAAATTTTGCGTCAAGGTTTGTTCAAGTTGGTCGTAGAATGGATATCATACGAAAAGATGCAAAGTCAAAACAGGTTCCCGTTAGGTGGCTCATCAAGTCATTCGAGAAGACTCCTGTATTTGAAGAAGCAATGCGAGAGGTCCTCGTAGAGAAGATGGATGAAAAGAGAGCCATGGAGGTCTTTGATAGATATTCTGAAGGAACTCTTAATTTTCATGAAGTGAAGACATTGAAGCCATCTCCTTTAGCGCGATTAATAATAGAAGAAAAGACTCGTTTTGAAGTGATGGGGGAAATCACAGAAGAGGATGAAGTATTGCGAATGATCGAAGAACGGCTTCTCTCAAAGCAGTTCAGACTGATCTGTATGGCAGAGAACCATTGGAACTCAGTAAGAACGATTACCACGCTAGAAGAGGTTGTCACCTGTCCTATCTGCGATTCAAAAATGATTGGAGTCTTACAACTTTCAGACAAGGACTTCCCAAAGTTACTTGAGAAACGCAGGAGAGGAGAACCATTAACGAAAGAAGAAGAAAAGAAATACAGAGCTGCATCGCTAACAGCAGAGCAGGTATCCAGATATGGAAAAACAGCGCTCTTGGTTTTAGCTGGTCGAGGTATTGGTGCGACAACTGCATCACGAATTCTGAGTCCAGCGTTAAAGGAAAGACTTCAAATCCTACGAGCAATAGCAAAGGGTGAGCTTCAATATGAAAGAACAAGACCCTACTGGTAAAAATCAACCCTTGATTGTATTTGCTGGAAGAAGCAATGTTGGAAAGAGTAGCACTATTCGTGTGCTTACTGGAGAGAAAGTAAGAGTAGGAAAAAAACCTGGAAGTACTCGTTGGGAGAAAATGATCAATTTAGATCCTGTAACTATAGTAGATATTCCCGGATTCGGTTTTATGAAAGGAAAAAGTAAGACCGAAATTGAAGAAACTAAGGACCGGATAATCGAAAATCTAGAAAACTGGAGTAATAAATTATTACTAGTGGTACTCATTGTTGATATTTCACTATTCAGAGTCCTCTTTGAACGATGGTCATCTCGTGGAGAAGTACCTGTAGAAGTGGAATTCTATTCGTTTCTTTGTGAGATTTCCCCTCGGGTAATAGTACTAGCAAATAAGATGGACAAGGTAAAGAAAAGACATATCGATGATGAATTGGAGTTTCTAAGGTTTCAACTAAGAGAAGCTGTAGTTAAGAGAGAACCTACAATATTATTGTCTGCTGCATCGAAAAGACAGGGCATGAGGGAATTAAGAGATCTTATTGATGAGATTCTTAAAGAAGAGGGCTTAGATAGGCCACAATGGGCCCTTACCTAAGCTTCTTCAAAAGATAGAATGCAACACCAATTATCAGAATTACACCAGAAATAATCAACATTGGAGCAATAGCACTTGGAGCTATTACGAAACCTTCGGATAGCCAATCAAGAATATTCATGAATAATTTTGAATTATCTGCAGCATTGATCCATTGAAGTTCGGATGTTGGTACATCAAGTATTCTTCCGGTAAACATCATTGTGGATCCAACCATGGTCACTCTGCTTACACCATACTCAAACGCTGAGAGCCATGTTGGAATAGTTGAATTCAATGCGGAATAAGCTAGAGGATGCAAAGCATACTCAGCAAGGGTCATGTTAGGCATGGAATAGTTACCCCATGAATTGGGATCCCTTTTGTATTGAGCAAACGTGCTTTCGTAACTATTACCAATTCCACTGGCCAATCCAATTGGCTTCAGAGTGGAGGTCATTGTTATGATTTCGTTAATATTCCTGAAGATTGGATGAGTGGTATCCCAAGTGGTGGAATCTAACTGAAAAACCCAAGGAGTAGTGTCATTCAGAGCATGGTCATAATCGAACATTGTGTCAGACCAAGTATCTGATCCAGTTTCATTGATACTGAAACGAGGTCCAGTCATGTTTATCCCATCAAGAAATGTGTTCAATGCAAAGTTGTCACCCATATCTTGCATTGGTCCGTCTGGCCAATAACTGGTATCATCAGAGATTGCAGCATCTCCAAGGAGAAACAGTGAGCTTCCATTGGCGAGCATTTCAGCAATTCCTGCGTTTTCCTCAGCACTAAAGGGACTTGAACTATCTGAACCTGCAACTATCAAAATGTCAACATCATTGAGGACTTCATCATCGAGTAAACCATCTTCATGTACATAGATAACATAACGTGTGGATGTATTCACCATGTCAAACATTAGTTTCAAACCTAATTCTTCATCAAAAGCATCAAATTGTGGTGAGTGACTTGCATCAAATAGCACAACAACTGGATCAAAATCAGCCTGAGCTGGTACTGTAGCTTGGAAACTTGAGAGAAGTATCATCAAGGCTAGAATTGTTGCAAATACTCTGGGAATCTTTTTGAACTGATTCATGGAACGCATCCGACCTCTAAGTGCTGTCAGCGAGCCAGACTTAGGGTCGTGTTTTAAAGTTATCTTCATAATTCAATGTCGAGAAAGTAATTAATCAGTCCTGCGCCATTCCACATACAACTTTCGTCTAGCAGTATCAGTGGAATCTACAGTTTCGTATTGTTCTCGAATTTCTGCAATTTGTTGAGCGAGTAAGTGATAACACATGCTACTCTCTCGAGATATTACTACTTCTTGGTAGAAACTACGACAGGTGCAATAGACCTTGGGTATCACCATATAATGACGGGCACGACCTTTCACTACCCAGGTTGTAGATTCACTAGGTTTGAACTGATATTTTTCCACTTTCTTCTCTTCAACAACACGAAGAGCTCTAACGAACTTTTTTCCATACTTGTTGCGAAAGTAATCAATGTCACTCTGTGTGAGGTTTTCTTGTGAAAGCTTCTTCTCCTCTGTTAGTGAAAGTGCCATAATCCTCTTGCATTTTCACGTACAATGAGATTAAAATGTTGTACCTTCGAACACAAATTGACAATGGAGATAATATTTGAAGACAGAGGCCTGATTATTCAGAATGAAAGTCTTTCTGCACTGATTATATCCGATCTTCATCTCGGGATAGAAGATGAGATCTCAGAAGAGAGAGGAATTCATTTTCCATTACAGGACACTAGTATCATTGACCGAATCAAATTGCTTGTCAAAAAGTATGAACTATCTACATTGTACATTGTCGGGGATGTCAAACATACGATTTTGACTGATATTCCATATAATTGGGAAATTATTCCAGAATTCATGCAAAGTCTTACTGAAATTGTTCAAACGACAATCATACCAGGCAATCATGACGGAGATCTAGAGTCACTACTTCCACGTGATGTTGAACTAGCTGATGTTCATGGAATAGTGATAGGAACTGGGAACGAGAAGGTTGGTCTCTTTCATGGACATTCTTGGCCAGCTCCAGAGTTACTTGATACTTCACTGATTATTGCTGGTCATAGTCATCCAGCAGTCAGTAGATTTAGAGTCGTATCGAAACCCGAGATTGGTCGAGGTGATAGAAGGAGGTATGCGGGCTCCGTACCTGTTGTACTAAGTTCACAATTAGGCAAGAATTGTATTCGACGTCGTCTTGGACTGTTAGAGATTCCAGATGATGATAAAGCTACACTCACTACACTACCCAGTTTCAATCAGCTTATTTCAGGAATTGCTGTGAATTCACCCCATTCTGAGTTTCAAGGTCCGCTCTTTGAAAATTCATGTGTAGATGTTCTTGAAACAGAGATATTAAGCATAGATGGGTTATACCTTGGTACTATTGGATGGATGAGAGAACGTTTTAACGAAATGATTAAATCCAAGCCAGAGAGCGAGTGATTCTAGCCATGGGTCGGTGGTCTAGCTTGGTATGATTCTTGGTTCGGATCCAAGGGATCGTGAGTTCAAATCTCATCCGGCCCACCACTACTTCTCTTGACCGATTAGTGAATAGAGAAGGATAGCTGCAGAGCCAGAGGGACCAATATCTACCTCAGCTTCCAAGCTTTTACAATCACCCAAGTCCATTTCTTTTCTAGAGAAAGAGCTGTTACTTCCTGAAAGTACTATGGCAATCTTCTCCCCAGACTTAGCTCGTTGAGATAATTGATCTAAATCAACATGTTCCTTTACAAGCTTCGGAGAAGTGATTAATACTGCATAGTCGAAATTCAGGATCTCAAGGACATCCTTCAAATCTGGCAAGACCATGAAGTTTTGCTTCATCCTAATTGCTAAACGGTTTGCATCAGGAACACCAGACTGTGCAGCTGATCCTTCAGCTTTTGATACAACAAAATTCGGAAAACCAAGTCCATAGACTACCTGAGCTGTTTCAATGGTTTTTGAGGCAGAATGGACATTGTGTAATACGATATAGACGTTCTTTAGAAATTCATTCAATGTGTGCACGAACCTCCTGTGCAATTAGGTGAGATACTAATGGGGGGACACTCTCACCCACTTGATTGTATTGGCTGTCTTTAGGTCCAACAAAAACAAATGAATCAGGATAACTCATGAGTCTTGCATGTTCTCGTACTGACAGTAATCTGTGTTCATATGGATGTACATAACGAGAGAGACCATTAATTGATGTTGCAAGTCGATCTGGAAATAAACGGACCCAATTGGGAAGACTCCGTTTCTTTGATACACGGAAATGTTTGGCGCCTTGACCCCAACGTGTCTTTCGCACAGACTTCATTTTATCATCAGCCAAAGGATAGATTTCATGATTAGGAATTCTCTCCCCTGGATTGAAAATCTCATTGAGATCAAGTGAAGGAAGGTCTCCTATTGTTTCCATGACCGTAGGTGGGTACTTTCTAGGTGGTTTCAGTTGGATATTACTAATGAAAACACGTAATCGTTTTGATGGATTTCCATGTTGATGTGCTCTTATCAGATTGAACTCGATATTTTCAATACCAACACGTTCAAACTCACGTTTGATAATTTCCTTTCCTCCATCTAGAAGAAGTGCAGCAACATTCTCGATAACGAATACCTTTGGAGTCAAGTCCCCAATTATTCGAATTGCATCCAGTAACAACTTTGCAGTTCCTTCGCCGTAAATCCTCTCTTCTGCTGACCTTCGACTATTGGGATTAGCTTTGCTGAACTCTTCACAGGGTGGTGAGGCGATAATGATGTCAGGAGAGCCACCTAGTTCTTCTTCGATTTGTTGTGAGTGGAGTTTGTTGATATCCGTCTGTAATATTGTAGAATTGGGATGGTTGAGTTTGTAGGTTTCCAATGCATGTTCATCTATGTCAATAGCAAGATGAGTATCTTTTGAGAGTGAGGAGAATCCCTGAAAGAAACCACCAGCACCACAGAACAGATCAAGTATTTTCAAAGACAAGTACTCCAGGTGTCTATTTCTATCCAGGATTCAACAATAATCTTGTGTTAGGAAAGAAGTTCGATTAATGTCGACGGAAGAGTTCAAAAGTAGCGATTGACTACGGCGCTTTCACAGGTCAAATAGTGGGCGAGATATCATGGGAACAGGCTCAGGTAAAGGTAAAGCAATTCTGTTTGGTGAACACTTTGTGGTTTACGGACTTCCAGCCATAGCAGCAGGAATCTCATCAGTGACTACTGCCAAATTGACAAGGGTACGCTCCTTCGGACATACACTTGTTGATAATCGGCCTGCAATGCCAGGTTACAAAGAGAAGAAGTATGATGAACAGAAGGCTTCGCTAGAACTAATACTCAAACATCTCAATATTGATACTACAAAAATTGGATTTCAGATTGATCTCGAGGGAGACCTTGTGTGTGCCTCAGGGATTGGAGCAAGTGCAGCGAGTTGTGTAGCAATTGTAAGGTCTCTGAATGATGAATTCAAGCTTGGACTTAGTGATGAGCAAGTAAATGAGGCTGCATATGAAGGTGAGAAAGGATATCATGGAACTCCGTCAGGGCTAGATAACACTGCATCCACGTATGGAGGATTAGTCTGGTTTGAACGCGATTTGAGTGGCGGACCTCCAAAATTCGAAAAACTGAAGCTTAGCAATGCAGTCCATCTTGTTATCGCATCAACAGGTATCACTGCAAGTACCAAGATTGTTGTTGGAGCCGTAAAAATAAGAAAAGATGCAGATCCCAAATGGTGGGATGAAATTTCAGAAAAGTACAATCAACTTGTTCATGATGGTAAAGAGGCATTGATTCAGCTGGACCTTCCTAAAGTTGGAGAACTAATGAACAAGAATCACGAATTACTTCAAGAATTGACTGTTTCCTGCGAAGAATTGAATAATTTGGTTAAAGTAGCACGTGAAAATGGTGCCATAGGTGCGAAGATGACTGGAACTGGACGCGGGGGTAATATGATTGCGCTTGCACCTGACGAAGCCACAGCAAAACAAATTGCTGAAGCTCTTGAAAAAGCTAAAGCACCTGGAGTATGGCTAACATCATTCGGACTTTGAGGTGGGTTTCATGATACTTGAACAGTACATAAAAAAACTTCAGCAAGATGGAAAGATTACCACTATCAGCAAGAGTATCTCTAAGAATCTAGAGATTGCTGGTGTATTGAAGAGCCTCGAACCACAACCTGTGTTGTTTGAAAATGTTAAGGAAAGTGAGTTTCGAGTTGCTGGTAACTTGTTCTGCAATAAGATACAGATAGCAGATTATTTTGGAATTACCACTGAACAGATAATTCCAACTCTCGCAAAATCTATCGAAGAACGAAGCAAACCTGAGGTTACTGACAAGGCTCCGTGCCAAGAAGTTGTCGAAGACAAGGTTGACCTTGATAAAATACCAATTTTGATGCATAACAAGGTCGATGGTGGACCATACATCTCCTCGGGTGTGGTAGTAGCGTCAGACCCTGAATTTGGTCAGAATCTGGACTTTCATCGATCCATGCAGATAAGCAAGGACAAGATGGTTGCTAGAGTAGTCAGAGGAAGAGATTTCCACAAGTTTCTGGAACGAAATGGTGAGGTTGATGTTGCATTTTGTATTGGAAATACTCCAGAAGTGCTGATTGCAGCAGCAACATCAGTTGAAACTGGAATAGACGAATTAGAGATAGCAAATGCTCTTAGTAAGATATCCGTAACTCGAGCTAAAACGGTTGATCTAATGATTCCAGCAGATTCAGAATTTGTTATTGAAGGAAGAATTATACTGGAGGAGAGGCATGCTGAAGGACCATTCATTGATTTGACTGAAACCGTTGATGTTGTTCGTCAGGAACCAATCTTCGAAGTGAAGAAGATAACCCACAGAAAGACTGCAATATGGCAGGGTCTCCTGCCAGGACGAGATGAGCATAAGATTCTGATGGGAATGCCTAGAGAACCAACTGTCTTCAGGAAGGTCAAGGAAAGAGGTATTGATGTTCTAGACGTATACATCACTCCCGGTGGAGCAAGTTGGTTACATGTTGCAGTAAAAATCAAGAAGAAGAATGAAGATGATGGCATTCAAGCTCTTGAAGGTGCATTCTCAGGTCATAAGAGTGCCAAGCACATCTGGGTATATGATGATGATATTGACATCTACTCCAATGAGGAAAGAGAATGGGCAATGGCTACTCGATTCCAAGCAGATGTTGATCTTTTAATCAAGGACCAAGAGTCAGGTAGTTCTTTGGATCCCAGTGCAGAACCTGGTACAAAGATGACAACGAAATGTGGTTTTGATTGCACAAAGGATATGGACACCAAGGGAAAGAGTTTCGACAAAGCAAAGTTTCCTGAGGTTGATTTGAAGAAGTTTCTAGGTGAGTAGTAATGGGTCTCACTCTAACAACAGAAGAGAAAGAGATGCTTGAAGGTAAGCATGGAAAAGCAGCTCAGAAAGCAATGGAAATCATCACAACTTTGGGTGAAATCTATGGTGCAGAGCGACTAATTCCAGTTTCTAGTGTCCAGATAGCAGGTGTTTCTTATCATAATCTTGGAGAGGCAGGTCTTGAATATCTCTCAGAAATGGCAGAAGATGGACGTGCCCGGGTTCTAACAACACTAAACCCTGCAGGTATGGACATGCTGGAATGGAAGAAACATGGAATTAGTGAGGATTTTGCAGCAAATCAGGAACGTGTAATTGAAGCATTTGAGAAAATGGGAGTAATCACAACCTGTACCTGTACACCGTATCTGATTGGGAATTTGCCGCACTTTGGAGAACATATTGCATGGGCTGAATCCTCTGCTGTATGTTTTGCTAACTCAGTCATTGGAGCATTGACAAACAGAGAAGGAGGTCCCAGTGCTTTGGCAACTGCACTCACTGGAAAAACTGCAGAGTATGGATTTCATCTTGAAGAGAACAGAATCGCACAGGTCAAGTATGATATTCAAACGGAACTAAAGGACACTGATGATTTCGGGCTTCTTGGACAGGTAATTGGAACCAGAACTGGCAAGACAATTCCATACATCACAGGTATCGAGAGTGCAACTACTGAAGAACTCAAGTCATTCTGTGCATCAGTTGCAACATACGGGGGTGTGGCAATCTTCCATATGGAGGGAATTACACCAAATAAAACCACTATCCCTGACAAGACTGAGATAGTAACTGAAGAGGATTTACAAGCTGCACGAGTAGAGCTTGATGATGAAGATGTGGATATTGACTTCATCAGTGTAGGTTGTCCACATGCAAGCATCAAGGAGATTGCAGAGATAGCAAAAATGCTTGATGGAAAGAAAGTTGCAGATGGAAAAACAGTCTGGATTACAACTGCTAAGCCCACAAAGGACCTTGCAATCAAAATGGGATTCTATGACACAATCGAAAATGCAGGCGCCTTTCTTGTTGCTGATGCATGTTGTGCAGTAGCACCTTTGAAGGGGAAATTTACAAGTCTCATGACGGACTCAGCGAAAGCATGTTACTATGCACGTGGGAAAAACAAATTCAAGACTGAAATACGGACAGTTGAACAGTGTATCAAGGAGGCAATAGCATAATGCAAGGCAGGAAGATCTTCAAGGGAAAAGTAGTAGGAGAAGCCCTAGTTACAGGTGACGATATATCGTTCTACGGTGGTTGTGATCCTGAAACAGGAGAGATTGTTGAGAAGGACCATCATCTAGAAGGAAAATCAGTATCAGGAAAAATTCTAGTCTTTCCAAGTGGAAAAGGTTCCACTGTAGGATCTTATGTTCTCTATGCATTGAAGAAAGCGGATAAAGCTCCCCTTGCGATTGTCAATAAAGTAATGGATCCTGTTGTTGCAGTAGGTTGCATCATTTCAGAGATACCTGCAGTTGATCAAATTGATATTGGGAAAATTAAGAATGGACAAAAGATAGAGGTAGACGCCGATAACGGCGTCGTGACTCTTATTGAAGGATGAACAATTAGAACCTCTGTACTTGAGGTTCAAAGTCATCTGGTGTGTAGATTGGCTCGCCGTCTTCGGGCATATCGCCTCTCTCTTTGAGAACTTGTGTAGTTAGAAGATAGTATACTAATGCTAGTGATTTCCTACCTCTGTTATTGGTGGGAATAACCAAGTCAATATTGGTTGTAGCATTGTCAGTATCGCATAATGCAACTACAGGTACTCCAATTCTTGCAGCCTCATTGAGTGCTTGCTGGTCTGTACGAGGGTCAGTGAGTATCACTACATCTGGCTCAATGTACGTTCTTGGACCTGCAATGTTAGGATTGGTTAATGTACCAGGAACAAATCTCTCAGTGAATGCGCTGGCTCCAATGTAATAGGAAAAGGTCTCTACGGGCCTCTTACCATAAACACGACCAGATACCACAACAATCTTGGAGGGATCAAATCGAGCTAAGAACTTTCCAGCTACTCTTATCCTCTCGTCGGTCTTACGAACATCAAGAACGTACAGGCCGATTGGGCGTTGTCTGTAGACAAATGGTTCCATATCTTGGGTTTTCACTTGAGTTCCGATATGGCAACCTGCGGCCAAAAATCGATCCATGGAAATTAGTAGGTTCTCATCTGTAACGTCAATCTCACTCATGTTCTAAGTTCCCTCCGTTGGCTGGGTCGTGGCAAATGCCATAAAGGAGTCAATAATATCAATGTGGGCAAGTAGCATTCGTCGACAGCAATACCTGTTCAGTCCAAGATTATCTAGAACTACGGCAGGGTCTTCTCCCTGTCGAATTTCACGCTTGAACTGCTCATATTTGTCCGCTACTACTTTGCCACAAGTGAAACATCTTACTGGAATAATCATTGTTTTCCCATCACCTGTATGATTTCTGGTATCGTGAACGTGCTGAAGGGCCACCGAACTTCTTTGGTTCAGTTCGTCGGGGGTCACCAACTAGCATAGTTCTATCGTGTTCAATCATCTTTGAACGAGCCTCGAAATCTTGGCTCATTTTAATCAAGCCTGTTGCTATCGCCATTCTGATTGCATCAGCTTGACTCATGAATCCACCTCCTTTGACTCTAACTTTGATGTCATAGCGTTTCCAGCCTTCACCAAAGAGAATCAAAGGTTCAATAATTCTCATTCGAGCAAGCTCTGGTTGATGAACTTCCAGAGGTATTCCATTAATTCTAATTCGACCAGTACCGTCTCTCACTGTTGCTTTAGCAAGACTGGTTTTTCTTTTACCTGTACTGACTACTACTTTCATTTCATGCAACCTCCGGGTGTGTCCAACCTAGCTCTTTGCACAGTTCTTGTATAACAATGTGCTTCTGTGTCATGCTTCGGTAACGTGATTTTTCTAGCACTATCTTTTCAGCATCGGCATATTTCTCAGGAGTGCCAATGTATACCCTGATACGCTTGTATGCAGCCTTACCTCGTGGGGTTGGCCATGGTAGCATTCCCCTAATCATCCTTCGAACCATTTTGTCAGGTCGACGGTGGTGGAATGGACCTCTCCATGGTTTGTAAGAGGTGCGAATGTTGAATTTTTCTTTCCATGCTGCGATTAGTGTTCGTGGATCGCCAGTGAGTATGGCTTTTTCTGCATTCACTATGATGATTGTATCACCCAATATTGCAGCTTTAGCAACTTTGGAACCAAGTCGGCCAACAACCATTTGCTCGGCATCGTAAACTTTGAATGTGTCTGTACTCATATGAATCACCTACACAATAATCGCAATACCGCTCCCTTTGGGAATCTGCTTTAGTAACTCATCAATAGTAATTAGTGAGCCACCTGCTCCAACTATCGCAGATCTTGCGGTAGAAGATGCGTTTAGTGCCGCAACTGTTACCTTATGGGACATGTTTCCAGAACCTAGAACTTTTCCAGGCACTACAACTATGTCTCCTGCGTTAGTATGTCTTTCAATTTTTCCTACATTTACGGTAGGGCGCTGACGAGTAGGTCGGGCTACAAGCTCGGCAACTCGTTTCCATATTCTAACATCGTGTTTCGTAGATGTCTTTCGGAGTGCATTGATTAGCGCGCGTGTATTTGGGTCCGTTGGTCCGGATCTAATAGATCTCTCCATGGTATCACACCTCATACTGAATTTGCATAATCTAAAGCTAATCTGATTCTCTCTTTGAGAATCTCGGCTGATTTTTCTACAATTTCTTCAGGAGTAAGGGCTCCTGTTGATTCGACCTTGAACAGAAAGCTGTTCTTTTTGGAATCTATTGTGATTGCTCCGGGTTCGCAGACTTCGACGCAAGCCTCACAGAGGCTACAGTCCAGAGTGTTTTGTGTCGCGATTGTATCACCCTCAACAAGAAGGATATTCTTAGGGCATACTTTGACACAGTCCCCACATTGATTGCATTTGTCCTTGTTAACTTCGACAATTGGAACATATTTGTACGATACTGTTGAAACTGGTTGGAACTTTGCGTTTTCTACACCCTTTCCAAGACGAGCATATGCTTCAATGATCAGACGTTGATTAGGAGCAAGCTTCACTAGGGGAATTTCACCTAATGCAGGAACAATTTTCGGATCTTGTGACGATAAGTCACGAGAATAGACCATTTCCTCTTCATCGCCAGCCTGTTTTTCAAGTGTGAGTGTACATTGACAAAGGCTACAGCCTTTTCCTTCACAGTCACACACCTCTGGGAGATTATAACTCTCCAAATCTGTTACTAGAGGTACAAGGCCCATTCTATGAGCTAGCATTTCATCGTACATGACGCTAGTATTTTCAAGGACAAGTACTTCATCTATTGCCATCGCCGGCAATCTAGTAAGCATGGTTCTCCTAAGCGCGTTTGCAAAGGCGACATCCAACCCTTCAGCTAAGAAGTGAACGATGTTTTCTTGCTTGCGTATAATTGTGATTTCCATATACTCACCTGACCGCGGATGTTCATTGGTACCCAAAAGACATGTTCTTCCCGGATGGACTCGCCAAATGGTTCAGAGAACTCAACTGGCTCATTCGCCCATGCCTTGGGCAATTTGCTCTTTTTTACTCTTTGTATAAAAGCCTTGTCCTACGTATAAAGATAGAGAGCCTTCTGGTACAATGAACTGTTGCTACTGAGAACTATCATGCAGCAACTTGGACCATATCACGTAATCCGTTAACAATGAGTTTGTAGCCGTTCAGACGTTCTTTAGGATTGATTGCAACCATTCCAAAAGTTGGAACTCCTAGCAGATCCTGTACAGATTCTGGTCGCATTGATCCAGGTAGGTCTTGCTTGTTTGCTACTGCGATTACTTTTGCTCCACGTAGATTGTCCTTGTACTTTTCGAGGAGTTGACGTGTTTTGAGAACAGCCTTTGGATTACTCTCAGTGACTACAACAACCATTGTGCTACCTCTCATAAAATCAGGCCATAGAAACTCAAAATGTTGTTGCCCACCCATCTCAACTAGTGAAACCTTTGTATTAGCGTCAATTGTGATGGTTCCACAATTCATTCCTGGTGTTGGCTGGTAATTAGTTTCTAATTTTTGTACTCCATCAGTAAGGAGTTTAATCAGAGTCGATTTACCTGCGTAACCGGAACCCATTAGGGCGACTTTGACATATTCAGTCATGAGAGCTGTCTCCGAGTTGAACACGTTTGGTGAATGTATAGACTGTAGTATTTCAGGGGTAACACTCACTTCTGAACAGACGCCCGCTTGTATCTATACTTAAGAATACTGTAAGGCAGATAGATTTGGCGCGATAGAAGCTCTTAACAAGAGCTTGAGTTTCGAAGAAAAAGGAGCTAAATAGATGTCCTGTACTGGGCCAGCAACAATTGTAATTGCAGATGGAGCCCTAGAGGAACTCAGGACTATATTGAAAGATTACTCTAGTCCATTGATTGTGACTGATGAAGTGATTCATGCTCAGTATTCGAATACTTTGGAAGAGATAATTGAAGCACCTTGTAAATGGGTAATGGCTTCTGCATATCCCCGTAACTCACCTCTCTCTCTCGAGGGTGTAGACATCGTGATAGGATTCGGGGGAGGTGCAAGTCTAGACGTTGCAAAACTCATAGCTCGGGATACAAATCTTGACTGGATATCAGTACCTACAGCGGCTTCTCATGATGGAATTGCTAGTGAAGTAGCCTCAGTTAGTCATGGTGGATACAAATATTCAGAGAAATGTAAAGGTCCTCTTGCAGTCATTGCTGACACATCTATCATCTCAAAGGCACCACCCAGGCTAAAATTAGCAGGTCTTGGGGATATCATCTGTAAGACATCCAGTCTAGCAGAGTGGAAATTAGCTCATGAAATAAAGGGTGAACCCTTTGATGCGCAGGTCTACGAGATTGTGGACAATGCGCTAACATCAGTATTGAAGGATGACAGCTTTGAAACTTTGATCAGAGCCGAGATTGATGCAGGTAGAGCAATGAGTATGTTTGGTAGTTCACGTCCCTGTTCAGGTACTGAGCATGCAATCTCACATGCTATGGATAGAATTGACTCAGATTTGCATGGACTCCAAGTTGCATTTGCCACACCAATCTGTCTCTACTATCTACAAGAAGCAGGATATATCGAGTATAAACCAGAGAAAATCCAAGAATTCATGGTCAATCAACAGATGCCTACTACTTTTGATGCAATTAACACCAATCTGGCAGCATTTGTAGAGGATATTCATCATGCACTGAAAATCATGAAGAAACGAGATCGCTACTCAGTTCTAGAACATCTCAATGTAGATGATGGAAATCTTACGATGGCATTGAAGGATTTAGGCTATTAACAACTGTGAAATGAATTTTCAATATGCTAGTTCGACAGTTTTAAAAGAATCAGGTCAGACGGCGCAGAAGAGTCTGTTCCTGTAGGAATAGGCAAAATACCGATGAAGAAATAAACTGAGGTAAATGGTAATGCCAAAACCAAGTTTTGTTGAATGGGAAGCCACAGAGGAACTTCAGAAGAAGGCCCTTGAGGCTCTTGAAATAGCCAAGGATACTGGTAGAATAAAGAAGGGAATTAACGAAGCGACCAAGAGTATTGAGCGTGGAGTGGCCCGTTTAGTGATTGTTGCTGAGGATGTAGAACCCCCAGAGATAATTATGTACCTTCCAGGTCTTTGTGATGACAAAAAGATCCCCTACATATTCGTGCGGAATAAGGGAGATCTTGGTAAAGCTGTTGGAATAGAAAGACCTACTGCTGCTGTCGCAATAATTGTTGATGGTAAAGCAAAGGATCTGGTTGACGACCTAGTCGAGAAGATCAACGGCCTCCGCAAGTAAGATTCAGGTGATGCTTTCGATGAGCAAAGATGAAGAAGCAACTCCAGCTATTCCTGCCGAAGTAATCCAGCTCTTAGGACGAACAGGTGTGACCGGTGAGATTACACAAGTTCGTGTAAAGATTCTGGATGGTAGGGATAGAGGACGAGTCCTGACTCGAAATGTTAAGGGGCCTGTAAGAGAAGGAGATATTCTCATTCTACGAGAAACTGAGCGAGAAGCTCGCAAAATGCGGAAACGGTGATAAATCATGGTTGGAACGCAAAAATGCAGTTTCTGTGGGAAAGATATCGAACCTGGAACTGGTATGGCTTTCGTCCAAACTAAGGACGGAGCAGTATTCTGGTTCTGTTCTAACAAGTGCAAAGTTAACAGAGTAAAACGTGGTATGAAGCCTAGAGATACAAAATGGACTGCCGGATATCAAAAAGGCGGTAAGGCTTCACGCTAGACGATTATTTCTGTTTAGAAAAAGAAACCAAGGGTGGCTTTTGCCACCTTAGGTTTCTAATCTGTTTTTTCTACCTCTTCAATTATGAAGTCAAACACGACCTTGGCGAGTGTGTCTGTATCATTCTTATCGATGCCAGCAGCATCTTTTGCGAAGAGATTTTTCAATGAATTAAGGACATTATCTGAAGTATCACGATGCTCAATTGCATCTTTTACAGCACTTCGTAGATCCATAGTATAATCAGCATCACCTGTGAGGTGTTTCTGGATGTAGGATTTTGCAACCTCCTCAGCATCTGCAGACTCCTTGAGACCACTCTCTGTGGTCCATAGTTTCACCTCATCTGAAGCAGTTTCAGGAGCGTCTGAAGCATGAGCGATGTTGATTCCTGCCCAGATACCATATTTACCTCTTAGTGAATCAGGGTCTGCTTTTTGAACAAAAGTTGCTCCAAGGGCATCACGAACACCTTGAATTACATCATCAGCTTCGAAAATCATAGTAAGAACAGGAGCCGAAGATATGAAATCCACTAACCATGGAAAGAATGGCTTTTCTTTGTGGACTCCGTAATGTAATTTAGCTAAAGACTCTGGTACTTTCATCTCTTGGAATGCCACAAGCTTGTAGCCTCTGTCTAGGAGTGCCTTGAGAACCAGTGCACTAACTCTACGACGTGCAGTACCATCAGGTTTGATAATTACAAATGATCGTTCCAAATCAAATCACCTATAGTTTGATACATATTGACCGTATCTACACTTCTCGCTGTGAGATTGAAGAATATAATCCATTTCATTCAGGAGTAAAATATGAATGATGGTTGAAACGACACTTTCATAACTGTTGTACAAAAACCAACAGCCAATTCCTTGTGAGGTGTCACCCTTGACAGAAGCAGGTAAACTACGTTCACCAATTGTAACGGTGCTAGGTCATATTGATCATGGAAAGACATCGCTTCTTGATAAGATGCGAGGAACCGGAGTGCAAGATAGAGAAGCAGCAGGAATTACGCAACATATCGGTGCATCATTCTTTCCAACTGAAACGATTCTATCAATCTGTGGAGACCTTCTCAAGGCTGTTAAGACTGAACTAACTATTGATGGTCTTCTTTTCATTGACACTCCAGGACATGAAGCGTATCTCAATTTACGAAGACGTGGAGGAGCAATTGCAGACATTGCTATCCTTGTAGTTGATATTAACGAGGGTCCACTCACTCAATCATATGAATCATTGAAGATTCTTCTTTCCGGAAAAACACCATTTTTGATTGCTGCGAATAAACTTGACAAAGTACCGGGCTGGAGAAAGAAAGAGGGAATGTCCCTCTTTGAAGCTATTAAGGCACAGGGAATGTCAACTCAATCTGAAGTAGATAGAAGAATTTACGAAATTGTTGGAGCACTCTCTTCAAACAAAATCCAATCAGAACGGTTTGATCGTGTTGAAGATTTTCAAAAAACAGTAGCAATTGTACCTACAAGTGCTAAAACTGGTACTGGAATCCCAGAACTTCTGATGGTACTTTCAGGCCTGACCCAGCAATACATGAAAGAGCGACTTGCTGTGTCAACGGGACCTGCAGTAGGAGCTGTTCTTGAAGTAAGAGAAGAAATTGGTCTTGGGATTACTCTTGATACTATCATCTATGATGGAGTGTTGAAGAAGACCGACACTGTAGTTATCGGTGGACTTGATGGAGTAATTGTGACTAAAATCAGAGCATTACTTCAACCAAAACCTCTTGATGAGATTCGAGACCCTAAGGAAAAGTTCACACATGTAGATATTGTTCATGCAGCAGCAGGTGTTAAGATAGTAGCCCCCGATATTGAAGGAGCAGTAGCAGGTGCACCTGTCTATGCTGTTACAAATCCTGAAAAACTTGAAGAAATCAAGCAAAAAGTTGCAGATGAGGTTGGTTCAATCAGAATTCAAACTGATACATCAGGTATCATTGTGAAGACTGATACACTAGGGTCTCTAGAAGCTGTAACACAGTTTTTGCAGGATCGGCATATTCCAGTACGTGCTGCGGATGTTGGTCCTGTTGTGAAGCGTGATATCGTAGAGGCTCAGGCTTCTGGTGATGGGGACCCACTTAATTCAGTAGTTTTAGGATTCAACGTGAAAATTGCTTCAGAGATAGAAGATCTCGCTGCTGAACTAGGTGTTGAAGTGTTCATAAATGAGGTCATCTATAGATTATACGATGATTACTATGCTTGGCTAATTGTGAAAAGAGAACAAGCAAAAGCTGAGTCATTGGGCTCAATTATTAGACCGGGAAAGATAGTGCTCAATCCAGATTATGTGTTCAGAAATAAAAATCCAGCAGTTGTAGGTGTCAAGGTTCATGGTGTAATAAAACCAAGAACCGCACTAATCAATGAAGAAGGCAAGAGAGTTGGTACAATTCTTCAGATTCAGGACCGTAGTGTATCCATAGATGAAGCAACTGATGGAATGGAAGTTGCTGTATCAATAAGAGGTCCTACTATTGGACGACAGGTCAAGAGTGATGAGATTCTGTATATAGATGTCCCAGACAAGCAGATACTTGCTATCAGGAAGAAATTCAAAGATGATTTGTCTCCTCCAGAGAAAGAAGTCTTGGAAGAACTCACCACCATTAAGCGTGCTGCGGGTCGCTTTGTATAGACATGTACCATCAACAATGTTTTTAGGGATTCCCTCGAAACCTCAGATTGCGATGGGTAGGGCCGGGTCGTTTGGCGCGACCTGTAATCGGTAAATGTCAATAGCCGAGGTCAGTAACCCGCATCGAGGATGAACCGGAACGTCGTTGGGTCCAGTCGCAGGACGTTGACGTGTGGTCTCTGGAGTCTGTCTCTGACATACCAGCATTCGTAGGTTTGCTGCGATTGTCATAAACTTCCGAAATGTGTCAGGCCCTGGCGGGAGCAGCACTAAGGATGAGGGGTGGAGCCCCAGAGAGTGCCGCATTGAGAATTGCACTGATCCGCCCTTCGATTACCGACATTCGGAATGTAGGAGCCGTCGCACCTTTTTGGTTTGTTCGAAGATATTCAACACACAACTACTGTATCATCTCAGTTCTGATTTTAACTCGTTTTCTTCTACGATAGAATAATCCACCTGTAATAATCACTGCAACACCAATAATACTACCAACGATAGCAATAAACAATGGATCAGTCATTCCATTCCAGAGACGTGCTCCAAGGTCTGTCCCTCGTGTTGTCTTCAGTATCGTTCCACCATACCCAACAGCCCACCCATAAGTGCTGTTCAGGAAATCGAGTGCCATCATTCGACCATTGACTTGGCTTGAAACACTCTGGGCATACCAAGTATTCCCTCCGTCGGGGGTATACCTGATAGGGATTTCCAGTGCCACAATCCATCCATTTTCCTCAATGAAGAGGATGTCAGTTAGATAGGGTAGCGTGAATCCACCAAATGGTGCACGACCAGGGATTGGCATTTGCTTCCAATCAATCCCATTTGATGTATGCATCAGATATCCATCACCCACTGCCCAGCCCTCGTTATCATCCAACATGGAGAGAGACCAGCCACCATAGTCGTACACACGCGTCCATGTTTCAGCTCCATCAGTGCTATGATATATACCATGAAAACCAGTAGCAAATACTTCAGTGTCTGATACAAAATGGAGATTGCGAGGGACATCATTAAATATCCAATCTGGAACGGAAATCCAGTTTGCTCCTCCATCAATGGTCTTGTACAACGTACTATTGGTTGCAGTCCACCCTGTATACTCATCAATGAATTTCACAAAGACAATCAAGTTCTGACCATCAACGATAACATGCTTCTCCCAGGTTTCCCCACAGTCGGAAGAGTGATAGAGCACCCCCCATGCAGATACCCAGATAGACTCGTCACTGATTATTTCAATTCGGTAATATTCCAAGTCAGTACCATTCTTCAGTTGTGTTTCCCATGTTTCTCCCGCATCAGCAGTATGCATAACAATTCCATTACCAGAGCTTCCATCAGTCCATTGACCTACTACCCACCCATGGGTCTCATTGAGAAATGCTACATCACTGAATACTGCATCTGTATAGTTCTGTTCCATTGCTATCCAAGTAGTTGTGTTTTGGTTTTCTGTTACAGTCCCAGAAACAATCACTAAAGAGGGGCATGTTGTGAGTACTAATCCAATAAGAACTAGAATGGCCATCAAATGTGATCTCTTGACCTGTGAGTCAATGATACGTTTCATAGTTCAGATCATCTGCCTGAGCACAGATAGGGGTAATCTTCGAATAACCCTTTCGACTATATCGGTACTGGATCACCACCAGGTTTACCACCGCCACCACCATCATCATACGGTAGTGTGACATACTGCGTATCGCATCCAAGATAGTGGTTTGCAGAGTCAAATGCCTGTACAGTTACCAACATCTGGACATATCCCGAAAGTAGCGACCAGCTTAGATAGTAATCACCATAGTATGTCGGAGTAGAATCAGTGCCAACTAGCATATTACCAGTCCATTGACCATAGCTGTTTTTGTATTTCACATAGACCTTCACATAGTCCATCGCAGTGTAGTGATTTGCTCGTACATACCCTGTTGTACCACTAGACTGCCAAGCACTATATGTAAGCGCCGGTGCGTTGATTGGGTCATACGTATTATTAGGATTATAGCCCCATGCTATCTCTTGACCATCACTGAGAATGTCACCATCCGTACTCCATGCTGTTGGAATCGTACCATAGATGTGGACTTCATCCCCGTCCAAGAGTCCATCGTTATCTGAATCATCATCAAGGGGATTTGTGCCGTATACAAACTCATCACCATCTGATAAGTTATCGAAATCGGAATCAGGATTCAGTGGATCGGTATCATAGTAAAGGTATTCATCTCCATCAGAAAGCCCGTCATTATCACTATCCCAATCATACTTGTCTGTTCCATACCTGTATGTTTCCATGTCGTCGTCTAATCCATCTCCATCCGAATCACTATCGAATCTAAGCCACGTTTCTACACTAGGAAATACTGCGCCTGTATCTTTGATAAGTGCACTATGACCTATATCTAAGAACGTGGGGGACTCTACTGCAAAGGAGAGTTTTGCTCTGGTTATTCCAACCAAAGGATCACTTGATTCATGATGAAGTAAATACAATAGTGCACTCGGTATTGCATCATGTCCCGCAGCAGTAAACCAACGGATTCCTTCCGAGTATGATTCAGGATCATCATTTAAATCATTCATGAAATCACTCCCAGGGTAAACAGAGTAGAAAACTGGACTAGGCCAATACTGCAAATTTTGAAAGAGACCGAGTAAAGTCAAATAATATGTAAGTAAGTTGTTTTCATTAGCAAGAAACGTCCCTAAGTGAGGGGTTCCAAACGTAATGATGGTACCAAAGTCAATCCCAGCAGCTTCAAGTTGTGTACGATTTTGCAACAGCATCTGCCGAGCGATAATCCCCCCCAAACTATGTGCTACAATATTCACCTGTGTTCCAGGAGTATGATTTTGAAGAAGAACAGCCGCAAATATGTTTGCATAATCAGAGATTGTTGTGATCTGGTGTAAGAGATTCTTCATTAGAATATCAGATGTAGATATCCCAAATGCATCAAAATACGAAAAATCAAGAAATTGGTCATAAAGCCCGTTTGCACCAAGTAAACCTTGAGATTGAAGCTCATTCTTCATATTTATGAACTCTGATTTATCTCCAAAATATCCATGGACAAAGTACACCACTCGTGAGAGAGGGTGATTGAGTGACTTTTGAGCCTCAATTGCTCTGTCAAACAAATTCCGATTCATATCTTTCAGACCGAGTACTTCTGATAGATGCCATACGCCAATTATCGCCCCTGCCTCAGCATCAATCACTCCACTAAAACCGAATATCCTAGAATCTGGAATGGATGGGGAATGACAAGCTAACACAATAGTATGTAGTGGATTCCGCCTTTCTATCATATCATACAAAAAGGTCCATGATATTGTTCCATCAGAAACTACAACCCCGTTTTCAGATCCATGACCGATAAGTGCTATTGTATCTGAATATTTGGGTATGTTGTCCAATAGATTCAGCGTTGTTTCCTTGACTGTGCATCCAGCAGAAGTCATCTCATTCTTGAATGTCTGAGCAGCAAGCATCATGCTCTCATCTGGGTTCTCTGCATAGACTATCCAAATGGATGGTTGCTCTGCAGTGTTCTGTATTCCTATAGCTAGAATTGGCACAAGTAGAGCTATCACTATAACTAGACTCATACCACGTGTTTTCCTATTCATTTTTAGCACCTCAAATACACACATGCTATGTATTTCATACCTATTAAGGTAAACTAATCATATGAACGAAAATAATGGATATACTAATCTAATATTCATCGCACCTTCGTTCTCTCAAACCTACAACAATGTTTAAGAGAAAAAAGCGGTCAGCACGTTCTCAAGCTCAGGTATCCAAGCCTGGTATGGAGCTGGATTGCTATAGGCAGCTATACGCAGTCCTGCAAACATCCAGTGTGCTTTGCACTCGAGAGTTCAAATCTCATATTTTTGCAGAATTTGCTTGTATACCTGCTCGGGTTTATCTTCAATATCCCCGACACCAGGAGAATGTTGTTGAAGATAACATAGATTGATTGCATATATTATTTCAATCAAGTTATGTGCAGTAACATCCTTTTCATCCAAAATATCGAAAACAGTGCCTTTAAATTTCTCAAGATTGTTCTCGATTTTTGTGGATTCGATGTGTTTTATTATGATTTGAGTTACTAAATTGCGAAAATTTTCTTCGCACCAAGGATAAGGAGAATTCTGCACTGAAGTTTCATATGATGGTCTGAGATTTGCTTTCAAAATTTCCACACCAGCATTTGAACCAATACGTGCATCTAGATAATCAAACATCATTTTCAGTCGTAGTAATGATGGTGGATGAGAACCATGTGAAGAATTCTGAAGATTGGTTTCACTGCATTCGTAATTCTCAACGTCCCGCTCTAATTCATCAAAACCTTCAGTGTTTAGTGATACTTCTTCGAGTAAACCTTCTTTCCTCTTCTCTATTTGATTAAGTAAATCAGAGAGAACTGATACGATTGCAGCAGTATTTTTTTTCATTTCATTTGTTCTTTCAAATGCTAACAGTGAATCTAAATCAAGAATTGCAGCAGTTCCAAAGAATTCGGTCATAACGGCATCTGAAAAAAATTCTTTAAACCAGTTCAGTATCCAATAGCGATTAGCAGAATAGCCTACTTTATCCATTACAAGTGGTTGAATATCTTTCTGGATTGCTTCGTTCAGATAAGAATATAGAATATGTCCTACTTCATGACCTAGCGGAAGCCAGCTGAGAATATTCTGATATTGTGAAAGAGGTATTTGTACGATATATTGATTCAATTTCTTTTCGGTACCAACAAGCTCGATTACTGAAAATATATCGCCAAGAACGAATATAGCCTGTGGATCAATATTCAGTCGTTCTAACATTTTCGTTACTAGAAGAGCTGGGATTTTGATTGCTTTTTTCAGTTCAACATCTTCTATTTGTCTCAAATACATGTGTAGAACAAGAGGGATTTTTTCTGAAAGAATATCAATATGGTTTTCCAATTTCATTGCGAGGGGAAATATATCCAAAATGATTGAAGATATTTCAGTTATCCAGTTCCTAGCTTCTTGGATATCATCAACTGTTGAATCTGCTTGTTCGATACGTAAAAGAATTGCAGGACCTACTAGTGCTAACATAGGAAACTCATGAATTTTAGTCTGAACAATTTCAAGAGATTTTTCAGTTTCTGTAACCGTGTTTTGGAGAGCATGGAACGTATTTGAAAGAGTATCATTCTGACTATTTATCCGCTGAACCTCAGCTTCAGCAAACATAAGTTTCCTTCTCATACTGTTCAATCGACGCCCTATAGTAGTTAGAGGATCATCTTTTTCCCAAAGCGTACGTTCTGTCATTGCTGGAACATCCATCTGTTAAAAGCTAATTATTGATTGATATTCATACACACTGGAATGAAGTATCAACATACAATTACATTGTTCGAGTGATTTTGAGCTATAGTGCTAATTTACACCCACCACTCATCAAAGGGAAGTCCTTCGTGATATAATTCTTTGCGTGCTTTCATAAGTTTGCGTGGATTATTCTGTATCCATTCTTTCACAGCATTTCGTTTTTGTACATCATTGGGAGGGCATGTTATTCCCCATTTCATCGCTTCATGAGAACCAGTTGTAGCAGTACTCCAGTATACAGATACTCTTCCAGTTTTTGGTGAATATCTAATTTGTTCGAAATTAGAATTAGTTTGAATCCCTAGATTTTCAGTCATTTTACGCTCATCATTCATAAGGTTGCTTTCGTAATTGTAGATTATATCCAGTAATTCCTTTGCAGTTGTTGAAACATCTCCGTTTTCTGAAGTTGAAAGTTCTTGTAATGCTCCACGATGAATATATTTTCTTGATGTTGCTCTATGTGTTTTTCCTTCCTGTTCGAGAAGTGAAATATGCTCAGGATTTATTTCGGATTTGATTCCATATTTCTCCGTATTCTCCTTCCCAGCAGCTATTACGACGGTTCGAGACCATTTGAATCCAGTCTTCTCGTTAAAGTTGCCATCTTCAGGGATCAGCTCTTGAAGGTATACAATTTGATTTTGAACTGACATTCTTTCAACATCAAGAGGAAGTTTCTCATTGCTTATTGATTTATCACCTGGGCGAAAGCCTTGGTGCAGCAAAACCTTCCCTAATGGAGTAGGAAAACTTGTTTCGATTGCATTGTTATCTTTTCTATAGTATCGTTTTAGTTCGATGTCACCCCAAGCACTTAGATTTCTCTCAACTTGATTGAATCGCTCCACATTTCCTTCACAGTAATCTACGTATCCTTTTGGACCTAATGAACCATCACTCACGATAATTGCGGTTAACCGAGTAATTTCTCGTTCCAAATCGGTTCCTTCTGGGAATTTTGGTGATCTAATCCCACCAACACCACTCTTTCCTGCAATTTTGGTGACACATCCCTCAAGGTCAGAGAGCCTTGTGTCTGTAGAATCGAGATACATTCGGATGACTTTTCCCTCAAGTCGAGAAACCTTTCCCCCAATTGGTATTGTTCTTGAATGTTCACCATCATCTCCCACAGTTAATTGTCGAGTTACTTCATTCAACTGTTTGAGTGCTTCATGATAATTCCCTTTAATTCCAAGATGTTTTTGTAATTCTCCAGCAATATGACCGATCTCACGGTTATCTTTGAAGTAATAGAACTGGTCTTCATAGGCACCAACCAATTCATCTTTCCTAATCTTTGGAGTCCATGTGTAAATCTTCTCGTTAACTAATGCTACTCGTATTCGGGAATTCTCAAGGCCAAGCCTCTTCGATACTGCTTCTTCTATCTCTTTGTGATGATCTTGCAGGACTTTCTGCATTTCAGATATCTTCTCAGGGATCAGTTCCCCTTGAATATCAGCATAACGAATCCTCACATCTTCACCCAAGTTTGGCTGAAGCAACTTTTCTGCTGTCTTCATGATATCCTCTTTTACTATAGATTCTCTTTCTCTCAGATGTGATGTAGCTTCTCGAACAACTTGTTCATTCATTTTATGAATACCTGTTCGCCCATCATCAACTTCTTTTCTTTCTTGTAGCTCGCTTTGTCTGAATTCTCTGATCTTTTCCTCGCTAATCTGAGGTCTACTCTCACTCCACTCCTTGATGATACGTTCTTCTTCTCTCTCACGTAATCTTTGTATTTGAGTTGGTTCAATATCATTTCTCCAGTAACCAATGTGTGTGTGACTTACATTGTGTTCTTCAGCAAGTTCCTCTCTTCTGACCTCATACTGATCCCTTACCTCAAAATAGACCTTACAATGTCTATATTGTTCATCAAATCTCTTACGTTCTTTTTCTTCAGAATAATCTTCAAGGTACTTGTCCACATCATGCATTGATTCAATTCTAACCTCTGGTGGACCATCATGGACTGTTTCATACAACCGCCTTGTTTCTCGTTTCTCAATCTCATAATCGGTCAGGTCGTCATACTTCGACCCTATTTCTGTCCGCAACTCTGGTTCAGTATCGTTAACTGGGTCCTCAACTACCTCTTTGGGCTTAATTTTACCCTCATTATTTTCCCCGGTCGATGTTCCCATGCCCATCGATTCTGACAACTCTGATTCATTATCGTGAATTGACCCTCCTATCTCTTCGAGTGCTTCCTTGATCTTACTCTCAGTGGTTTCCTTCCTTGATTCCATCTCTCGAAGTTCACCAATAGCTTCTTCCAGACCTTGGGATATGTTCTCCTCCCTACTTTCCCGAGCACGTACTTCCCTGATAGCATCGCGGACCAAGCGCTCTGCATCCCCCATGGACTCCTGACGTTCCTTGGCATCTGCAACGATTTCTTCTGCGCTTTTCACCTCGTCTACTTCTTCGCTCTCGCGGATTTCATCTACCTCACGCCTGTGCCTACGACGTCGCTCAGAAGTACCCTCCACCATGAATTCCCCCTCAGATACTCTCATTCCTGATGGCTACGAGGATATCTGAGAGGACCGTGGTTTCCTTTGGTTCCAGAAGAACACCTGCAGCATGTAGAAGAAGTCGCTCTGTAAAGGGAATGAGGTCTCCCTCTGAGGAACAGAACTTATTCGCTACCACAGTCAACATCTTAGCCACAGGAAGAGAGTTCCCCTGATTAGCGGACCTAATTCGATTAAGATACTCCTCAGCGAACATGGGTGAACTGACTATTTCCGAGATATCGGTTTCTGGACCTTTGGAAATGTACACTGCCTGTGGGTGCGTGGGAACTCCTTGACCTCTGGGTGGTACTGACTGACGAACTCCTTTGAGTAAATCCTTCAGTTCATCTGATAGAGGGTGGCTCTCCCTAAGTTCGGGATGTGCTTCGAATACTTCCGCCATAGTGTCCCTGACTAGAGGGTCATTCCATTCTCGACTTGGTAGTGGAATATTTACAAGTTCAGCAAGAGGAAGAACCTGAAGATTTGCTGGCACATTCCTAGTTTGTATCCTCATGACAGCTTCTCCAATTCCCATACCTCCAATGTGCTTGATCTGGGCATCAGTGCAAAGAGCTTGCCTCCCAACTAGCAGACGTTCCTCAAGGTCAGTCAGATTGTGAATGATGACATTTCCAGGGAGTTTTACTGCTTCTGGAACCATACTCCCAGGGAGCTGGTCGATCAGGAGTAGACTGAGACCATTTCCCCTCTGGGTACGAAGCATCTCTACGATGTTGTCGATTGCCTTTTGCTTGGAGGTTGGCTCTGCATATCCCGAAGGACCTGTAGCGCGCTTGAGCAAGTGATGGGCTTCTTCCAATACTAGAAGATAACTGACCTGCTTCTTTGGATTGGCAATGAGATATTCACTGATACCAGCAGTAAGGGCTCCAGTAAGGAGAGCTCGGTCCTCAGGTGACAGGTCTCTAGTTTCAATGATGGTGGGATGGGCAAGTAATTCTGGAATTGAGAGCCCCTTCGGAGTATTGAGCATGTCTACCAGTATATCGTTTCTGAACATGCTGCGAAGACGAGCATCAAGAGCCCCGTAAAAATCCCTACTCATTTCCTCTCCATAGGTAATATGGCTCGTGGCTACCTGCTGAAAGGCTTGATAGAGATCTGCAAGAACTATGGGGCGACCTCGGACATTTCCCATGCGTCCCCAACCGCAGTTCTCATACATGGTGTTGAAGATATCATCAAAGTGCATAGAGATGACACCATCATTGGGGAGCGCTGCAGTGTGAACATCAGTCAATCTATCGATGTATTTGCCTACAGGAACTCCTGGAGGTACATCCCACATATTGTAGCGTAGGGGTGCAATGTCTGGGTTTCCCGCAGTGAAAATACGAAATTCAGGAAATAGATCCTTGAGAAGGCGCCAGTCACCAACATTTCCTGGAGTGATAATGATGGTGATGATCTGATTTCGATAAGTCTGAGCTACTAGACTTACCGAGGTCGTGGTCTTTCCCGAGCCAGTATTCCCATAGATTCCAACATGTGAAGCCAACATCTCTGGAACAAGACCCTGAGGTTGTGTCTTCTGAGGTTCACCGTTCCTGAGAGTGTAGCCTAGGAAGATGAGCCTTTCTAAAGGATGAACCCAGAGACCCTTTCCTTTCTTCTTTTTCTCAGATTTGTATGTTGAACTTGTTCCCTGCTTCTGCTCCTGTTTCTCTCGAACATGTTTCTGCATAGGAGTTTCCTTAGGATTCTGTTGTGGCTCCTGTATCTCAGTGATATCTACACTACCTGTTGCGAACTCTTCCCGTCTTGATACTTTCAATCCAATATCACATTGTGGGAGTGTAAAGTAGGTCGTAGCCTCTTCAGGTGTGAGAATAGTATGGTTTCCCACAGGTCTACCAGCAAGAGCATTTTCAAATTCCTTCTTACCCTTCTTGGTCTTGACCTTCATGTCGTTCTCTTTGTCTGCAGGAGTTATCCCGCTCATGAGCATAGATATCACACTTTTTGCTTGGGATTCTGCATACTTCTTATCCTGATGCCAGTGGGTGGTAATCACTGATACCTTTCCAAGATACTGACTACTCATCCGTTGGACCTGTCTCTTCAGACGTTCCGCCTCACGTTCTGCTCTAGCGTTAACCTTGGTAGTTGACTGTTGTGAATCAGAAGAGAAGAGCTTTGGAGATGAAACCATTGTCTGAGACCGAGATATGGCGTGTTCGTATTCTCTCTCTAGGCTCTTGACCTTTCTTTTGTTGTTCTTTGATGGGGTAATGAATATCTGAAAGAGGATATCGTCAATGCCCTGAATCATTTCACCTACTGCATCCATAGGGTCAATCTGAGGGAGCCCTAGGTTATTGTCCTCGGTGATCAGAGGTTCTCCAGTGAGACAAGCTGAAGCTCCTTCCATGTTGATACTGACAGTATGTCCAATGAATTGTGAGTGGATGTTTGACTTGAACTTTGGTAGATGTGCATTGATTGTAGCAGAAAGAGAATGGATTCTGTTCTTGAGGAGTTCTTGATCATGACCCCAAGTCAGGAAGAAGACCTTAGTTCTTCCTTTGATGCGCTCTAGTCGAAGACCGACTGGGGTTTCAATCACCATCATTCCTCGCAAGATGTTTCTAAAGGCTTGACGGTAGACTGGATTCCTTTTTCCAGATTCAGAGAGCGATAGATAATCCTCTGGAATCTCCACTAACTCAACTGCTCCAATGAGCATGGGTCCTTTCCATGATTCAAACATAACTAGCCACCTATTACATAGTAAGAATTGATGACTAGAGTAATCATATGCTTTTACTCAACGACAGAAGTCCAACATGAGGTTATTACATAGAAGAAGGGACTCTATGGACTACCTAAGTAGCTAAATTTCATCTAACAGGTATTTAGATTGAAGTGAGTGGTCTGGTGGTGGACTTCTGGGGTAGGTGAAGGCCTTGAATTGCAGGAATGAGGCATGTCGGTGAAATACAGTTAAGAGTGAAATGTGATGGCATTATTTTCTTGTAATACATAGGTGAGGATCTCTTGTACGAGGAAATAACCCCATATGAATTAACTCCAGATTTTCTGGCGAAAAATTTGAATTCGATGTCCATCACAATTCAAGAAACTTGCAAACGTTTTGAAGACTACGGATTTGAATTCAAATGGACTCCGACAATTTGGTTAAACATGATTGCTACGATTATTGATACACATCCTGATGCTGAAGAACTAGTGCACAACAGTCTGTTTATCCATCGACTCTATGATACAATGTCTTCAATTACCTGGGCAATGGTATCCGTGTACTCAGCAGGTTATGAATCAGCATTGCGGGATCTTCGATTCTGGTCAGAGGATATTACTCAAGTCTACTATCTTGATCAAGAGCTTACAGATGCAACCAAATCAGAGAAAATATCACATATCGCCAAGTTAGAGAAGAGTAAACCTAGACTCTCAGGTACAACATTGATGAAGAAATGCGTAATGGATGAAAGGCTTAAACATGAATTCATCGAGATTTTCAGGTCTCTCAGTAAATATGTCCATCCTACGGAAAAAATGGAAAGAAATCCGCAGAATGCATCAGAATACGATTGGGGAATAAGTGAGAAACGATTTCGTCTTTGTATCGATTTTCATAGGAAGGTCTACGATTGCATAACAGCATTGATTCTCTCAACTTACTCCATTGCATTTATGAATCATGAAGATGGGTTGATGCCCTTAATACTACAATTGATAAACCAAGCAGAATTTCCAGTCTCAAAATCTCTTCTTGGACTAGACTAGGAACTCAATTTTAAACTATGTTACCACAAAACTCGGTGGAAACAATACAAAATATTCTATGACAATTGACAGCATGACTCCGCTGAAAACGAGACCCTTGCCCTTACTCTGATTGGTTTCAGTGAACCAGAGAATAGCTCCAATGAGCACTATTATCACACCAGAAATTTGACCGATGAAGATGAGAAAATCCCAAATCTCAATGAAGTAACTCACAATCAGATTTGCAAAATTCTGAAGAGGACTCTGCATGAGTAATGAAGGCATAGTGATTGCTCCTGAGAATTTGGTATCAGGAACCATTATGCAGAAATCAAAGGGTCAACAATGAATCCATAAGCATTCTCTGATACCGCCTCTCGGTGGTGGATGGTACCTTTTGAACTCGTCAGTTCCTCTCCAACAAATATAGTATGCATCCTACATTTCAAACTCCGGCAACTCTTTGAATCTCAGAAGGAGCCTGATTGAAGCTAAAAACGTATAGAAGAAAAATTCATACCATTCTTCAGTTGAATACTCTGATAGTTGGGACTTGTCGTGATGTCGGATAGAGAATTTATTCAAGATTTGTCGTAGCATTGAATCATCTTTCTTTGGCATTATTATATTCAAGTCTCTCAGATATTCGAGGACGTCTCCGAGAGTTCGAATTGCATCTTTCTTTTCATCTAATGATGATCCATATCTTAGAAAAAGTGAAATCGCATATTGAATCTTTGAATCGATATTATCAGAATCATCTGTTTTGGGAATATTCTCTACTAGCTCTGTATAACCTTTCAAAATGCTCTCCCGAATCTCGCCGTCCTTTGAAAGTTCATACATTGTTTTTTTTCCATTGATTATCAAGACATAATGATTCAGCAATTCGTTTACTCGTTTACGATAGTCTTCTTGAGCAGCTTTCTTTTGAAACCTGCTTGGATACCGATGACCTGCTTCTGTTTCAGGTATAGATACGAAATCGTAGAGGAACTCGATTATTGTGAAAAAAGTGATTTCATCAAATTTCATCAGATGATTATTGAGAGGCCATATATTTTCCATATGTAGATTCTTCAGTATGTAGGTTTGTGGATTAGGGTTCCAGATTCCCTTAGCCCACGTATAACCACCTGCTGCTTCAGCTAGATAGTGATTTTCATTTATATGACTAAAGACATCGTTCATGAAGACCTTCTTCACTTGTGGCAAACTAAGGGACTGACTATGCCCCTGTCGATGAGCATAGTATTTCCGTTTGGATTCTTTTTTTTCTTCACCCATCTTACACACAGATTCACTATTCCATTGGGGAAATAAAAGGGTTTCATAGAAAAGAGAGAAGTGGCGCTGCGGGAGAGAATTTCAGACCTCATGGAAATCATGAAACCATTTGAACTCTCGAGTGCAAAGCACACTGGATGTTTGCAGGATTACGTATAGTTTCCTATAGCAATCCAGCTCCATACCAGGCTTGGATACCGCAGCACTGATTTGTTCGGAAATTAGATTTCTCTCATAAACATTGTGACAGGACTTAGTGCAACAGTAATAACAATGGAAAGACAATATCTTTCAAATAATCGATTACTCAACGTGCCATCCCTTGTCTGGATCGAAAATTAATTGGTTGTCCCCCTTCTTTTTCACTAGGATTCTAGATTTTTCGAACGCCTTTTTGCTATCCTCAATTTCACCAAGCTCTTCATATGCTCTTGCCAAATTATGCCAAGCACTATAATTTTCAGGTTCAAGTTCCAAAGCTTTGATTGTTGCTTCTTTTGCCTTGGTGTGTTTTTTCAATCGTAAACTGGTGGCTCCAAGATTTAACCAGTGAGAAAATGACTCTGGTTTTTCTTGGACCAGTTGATCTAAACATATCTCAGCAATCTCGTTTAATCCCTCTTTTAGTAGCATAATCACAAATGCTTCAAGAATTTCTATGTAATCATTAGCTTTCCTAATCTGGTATGGAATATCTGATACATATTCCACAACTAGGGATTTGTTTCCTTTTGAGAGAATGAATGAAAGATATTGAAAGTATAATTTTGATGATTCACACATAATTTTTACTGCATGTATAAAATTCTGTTTTGCTAATTCCATATTTGCAATTTCATAGTATACAATTGATAGATTCAGGTAGATTTCTGCTTTTTCAAAACCAAGGTTGATAGCTTTCTCAAAAGGTTCTATCGATTCCTTGAATTTTCCCTGTCTATGAAACAGCTGACCATTAAGTACATGAAAATTCGCATTGTTTTCAACATCACCCGTTTTATTTGCTTCTAATAGATGAAAACTCGATTCTTCGATTTTTCCTTGATTCAGATAGTATGAGCTTAGATTTAGGTGAGGTAGAGCAAAACTAGGATCTAGTAATAGAGCACGTTTATACAACTGGAATGCTTCAGCCTCGTCACCCCTGTTTTGCATAATTATTCCTTTGCTGTTCAGTAACGAAGCGTTCACAAGGTTTCTGGATGCTGCTTCACTAATTACAAGTTCTGCATCGGGATATCTCTGTTTAGCAATTAGGACATAGCTTAATCCAGCATAGAAACTATCCTCATCTGGTTCAGTTTGTATGGCCTTTCTCATGTTACTGATTGCTTCATCAATGATGTCTTCAGATTCTGCAGTTTCATATTGCATCATTCCTAATTGAAAAAGAAATCGTGCGGTAGTCGGCTCAAGTTCTAAGGCGTTTTTCATGAGTGCAATTGCTTCCTTTCCATCTCCAAGGTCCCAAAGAATACCTGATAAATTAGATATTGTAGATGGATTTCTGTTTTGTGAGAGTGATATTTCAAGTTCAATACGTGCTTTTTCAAGTTCTCCTTTCAATGACAGGACTAAGCCCAAATTTGATCGACCCTGATAGAATTGATAATCTATATCTAATGCTTGCCGAATTGCTTTCTCAGCATCGTCAAGTTTATTCTTTTTCAGAAAATATGCACTTAGATTATGTAGACAATAGACAATATTAGAATCAGGAGGGTTTATTGAATCTATCAAAATCTCTATTAATTTTTCAATTTCGTTTTCAGCTGAGTAAATAGAAAGTACAAAGAGAAAAGTAGAACTAAAGAGATTTGGAACACTTTGATGTATTGTTTGAAGATATTTAAGATAAACAAGCACAATTTCTGTTTCCAGACATGTTTTTTCATCTAAATTCAAAATTCTTCTAAGTGAAGAAGAAGTTTCAGTATAGATAAGTTGAGCAATTGTTTGGTGAGTGAAGATTAGAAATTGTTTCTGGGAAGGACCTACGAAGATTTCACGGATTAGCTGAGATTCAACAAGATCATCTACTATAATCTGGATATTTTGCCCAATCTTTTCCTCGATAAAATCCTTCAGTACAACAGAGCCCATTCTTGAAAAGAAAGAGAGAAATCCTAGACACAAAGCACCTAATTCTCTATCTTGGACTTTATCGAGATGACGGTTGAGTGTGAATTGAGGTAGATTTGGTGGTATCATTTGAGTGGGTGTTTTGCTATCATCTTTGATACTATTTTCAATCCATCTCAATACTTCGCAAAACTCCGCAATATTTCCAGATTCATTGAATATATCATCAAAATCAATATCTTCCTCAATTTCTCCAAGCTCTAAGAATCTTTGAAAAAGTGTGTGGGCAATTTCTTCTCCAGCACTAATCAGAATTCCCGGTTTTCTTCCCAGAAGTCCTTCGTATTTGGGAGAATAGGTGCTGGTTAGTTCAAAACCAACTTGTGTTCCTGTTTCAGTCTGTATCTCAGCAACGCGTTTACTTCCAATCGTTTTAGGAAAATCTGTAGGTGGCTTTGATTTGACCGTATGAGCAATAGTTTCTATATACAAAACTCGTATCTTTGTTCTAAATCTTAGAGAACTGAACTGTAAGAGTTGTTCTATTGCATCGAGGAGTAAGATTGCTTCTTGTCTTTTTGTATGAACATTATCTATAATCAATAGGTTTTTTGATCTCAATGTTTGAAACCACAGTTTAATCTCAGTAATCAAGTTTGTATTTAGTGCTTGAGAAGCATCTGCATAGTACACTTTCCATCCAAGTGAAGATAGATCATTCGCAAACCGCAAAGAGGTTGTTGTCTTACCGCAACCCGATGGACCAGCAATTACTGCTTGACTGAGTTTCTTCTTTGTTTCCGTATTATTCGTAACTTTCAGAGGTTTTTTGAATTTTACTTCCAATTTCTTCACGAGAAGAGAACAGATGTTTTTTGGCAAAACTACATAGTTCTTTTCAAAATCAACTCTGAAAGGAAATGGTTCTCTTAGTAATTTCGGACTTTCATTTTCCATCTCAGGGAACATATATTCAAAGGATTTTATCCCTGTAGGAATTTGACTTACCTCAAAATAATCCACTATCCATAGGACAATGGTCCCACCAAACAAAATTATTCCAACAATACCGTCTATTGTTTGCAATGCATCTGTTAGATTTTGACCAAAGTGAATCCGAAAGATTTCAAGGAGATAAATCAATATCAAGCAAAATATAACTAGAGAAAGAAAAACTGCTACTCTTTTTGAAATTGTGATTCTCAATGAAATCCCACCGGTCCTAATTGTCTTCTCTCAATAGAAGATAATAAAGTTCCCTGAGTGCATTATAATCATTCATCACTAAATGAAAGAGAGGGGTAAAGGATATTGTATGGGGGATCATAGTACAGAATCAGCAGCCCTTCTGCGTTCTTATATTCATCTTCTGGTAGAGTAAACCATGCAAAAGAGCCAAAGGGAATTCGTTTATCCGTATCATAAAGTCCTCACTATCCCACTGACTTAATCTTCTTCTGAGATTCGCAGCCCTACCGATATAGCGAAGAGATCCACCCCCAATAAAGTGCGTAAACACCTACTTCATTGGGTGCATTCAAGTAATTCTGTTTCTGGTCTTTATCCCACTCAAATACCGTGAAATCATTATTTTCTAAGAACCGTTTCAACCATCCAGGAGATACCATTATTATGCCCTCCTTCCATATGGAATATGATTTCTTAGCATATGACTAATTTTCTCTGTGAAACCGAGTAAATTCAGTAAAGTGCCGACAATTGTCAGAGTCTATAGATTCTCATTCCTTAAATGCACTCAAAACAAGATATCGATATGAGAAGAACAAGGACCATCAAAAGAGGTAAACACTTTTTCGCAGCAGGGTGGGGTAAGTATGGTCCTTTTGCTGTTTATACAAGACGACTTAGAAAAAGGACCTATGCTAAGACGTCGGTGGGTCTAAAGGGCGTGTTAGCAGGGCTCAAGTACTCAGGTAGGCGAGTTTCAGCACAGGGTATGGTTAATCTGATATCAGGAAAGCCCTCTGTTTCGATTTCCAGAAAATCTCGAAGAAGGCGAAGACGTCGTAAAAGATATTGAAAGATAGAAACTTCAATTATTCACCTCCCTGATCGCCACTTTTCCTTAGTAAACTTGATCGATGCACTTTCACAGGAAAATATTGGAAAGATGAAGGGAAACCATCTAACCTGATTGGACTTGGTTAATTGAGTTATACTCTTGATGTAATTGCTTGGATTGAATTGCAAACTGGTTCATCAAAGATTTAGAGCACATTCTGGAACACTTTTAGTTTCAATAATTCAGTTCTTAGAAAATCCTTTCAGTATCTCTGAACTACCTGTTGACAATTCTGCAGCTTTTTGCAATGCAGTCTGAGATTCTTGATGTTTCCCTTGTTTGTAAAGTAGTTTTCCTAGCAACTGCCATGCTTCAGCAGAATCCTTACTGAGAGATAGTGCCGTTTTTAGAGAATGTTCAGCATCTTCAAGTTCATCTAGTGAAACTTGTATTTTGGCAAGGGATAACCAAAGATCATAATTTTCATTTTCTATTTCTAGTGCTTTTCGAAAGACTTCTTCAGCTTGTTCAAATTGCTTATTATCAATAAAAATCAATCCTAGGCCTTGCAACAGAAACAGGTGATTAGGATCCATATCTAAGCCTTTGAAAAGTATCTCACTTGCTTCTTCAAGTTTCCCCATTTCATATAGTATGGAACCTAAAGATGCAATGTAATTCAAATTTTCTGGTTCTATTTCAAGAGCTTTGGATATAGCTTCTTTAGCTTCGTTTAGATTACGCGTTAGATAGCTAATCGCACCTATTCCAAACCATGCAGTAGAATATTTTGAATCAATTTCAATAGCCTTTTGAAATGCGGTTTTTGCTTCTGGTAGTTTGTCTAATTCTTGAAGTGTCATTCCCAAGCCACACCAAGCAGTTGGATTCGTTCTATCATATTCGATTGCTTGTCTGTATGTTTCCTCAGATTTTGCTAGATGTCCTTCGGTATAATAGGTTGCAGCCAATTCAACAAGATTCTCAGGCTCGATTCCTTCGTAAACACGCAAAGGCTCGTCAGAACCAGAAGATACGAGCAATTTGATGTTCCAATCAGTTTCTGCTTTCTTTACAAAATCAATCGGAATGCCTTTGAATTCGTATCCAATTATAATACCACGAATTTTCTCTCCAAGACTATAACTCAACGTAGCATGGGCCCATTCAATGTACTTCCGTATTCGATAGATACTATCTTTATCAGCAATGATTTTCGCTTCTATTATTATTGGACCTTCAGAATCTTTTCCGAGGTAGTCAATATAGCCAATTCGACCAGCCTTAAACTGTAATGAATTTTCGTCATCAGTAATTGGTTCTATTTCTTGGAACTCATTAGGAAGGAATTTTCGTAATTTTTCAATTGTTAATAAACCAAAAAGATGACTTGTAATCTTCGCAAAATCCTTGGAATCCTCTATAATTTCAAGTGAGGCAGAAATAGGAGTTGTGATTTTAGATTCATCTTGAATTCTATATTCAATTTCGAGTTTGAATGTCCATGTTCCTGATGTGTCAATACCATAATATAATGGAAGAACTGAATCCCAGACGTAACTTTTCATTTCGTTTGGGCGAAGAAACACTCTGACTCTTTCGTTTGATATGAAGAATTTATTTGGAATAAAATCTCCTTTAGATTTATCATAGACTCCTTTGAAATCAGATTCAAACCACAATGGACAATAATAACCGAGAATCCATATAGGTGTATCAGATGTATTTTCCACGCTCCAATAGAGCTGAATCGAATCTTCGAGTTCGATTGGGGATTTCGATTTCCCGTCACTCCTAATTTGAAATTGTACATTCAAATCGTGCTTTTCTTTCTCTATTCTTGACATGGATTATCAATATCCTCCTTTTCCATAATTTTATGAGCTAGTCGTAGTGAGCTACGATATTTGCCATCTTCATATCGGTGTTTACCAATTTCAAACTCCATGAAATCCCTAATCCTCACCTCATCTGGTTTAGCCCAAGTGATTGCATATGTATTTACTAGTCCCTTCTTTGTTGGTACGTCCCATCTCACTATTGTCCTTGGTGTTTTACTATCAAGCCAAGCCAATAACTTACAATACCGTTCCTTGTATTCTGGCGAAATCCAGTCTGGAGGAATAAATGCAATCCCAACCCATTCTTGTGAACCCTCAAAATTAACAGCTTCCTCCACTGCTTTTCCAGCAAAATAGTTCATGTTAGAAGATCCTAAGTCACGATTAGCCGCAACGAACCCCATAGATATTCCTCCTCTTATAGGAAGATTGTCTTCGAAACAGCTTCCTTGAAGTTCCTGTAGAATTCTACTTAGCATGTACAATTGATTCTTGTCAATTAGAGTTTCACTGGAAAGAGGTTCAAGAACTATAAACACACTATCTGAGAATCCTGTAATTTTGAATTCTTCCCCTAATCCTTTGGTTACCTCATCAACAATGCTATAAAACTTGGTAATAAAATTCCATGCACGTTCAATTTGATCATCCAATATCGGCCAACCATAGAATTCTTGATTCTTTAGAATGGAAGAATACCCCAGTAAATCAAGAAAGACTATGACTCGTTCTTTTCGTTCCCCACCGACTAGCTCGCTCACCAACTCACACCCTATTTGGAGATATAAAATAGTCTAATATCTCAGTACTAATATTGAGTTGGACCTTCATTAGATTCACATAAACATTGTGAAGTTTTGATTTCTGTTCATTTAATATTCGGTAGGCTCTCCCTGAGCGCCATTTCTTTTCCTAATCAACAACTTCACTGATTTGTGACCATAGAAGATAAGATACAATAAGAAAATGAAATGGTAAAGGAATGACTGAGTCTAGCCAACTGCCCCAGACAAAGAATCCAACAACAATTGTAACTACAATCTGTAATATCAACAGACAGAGTGTGAGTGTCCATACTGACTTCGTATCTATCAGTCCTACATAACACCGATGCAGAGAATAGCTAACATAGAGCCCACACCCAAACCAGAAAAGACCTAGGACTGAGAGAATGAATGGGGATGAGGGTGAAAAGAGGATAATGATTCTACCGAGATCCAACCAATTCCCAAAATCGTGCAGATATGTCCATAGCGGAAATAACCAGTATTGATTCGTAGTCATTATTGGAGTGCCTGTTGTCACAAAGCCGTACGGTAAAATTATGCTTGATGCAATTGATAGATACAGTAGACGTAAATGCTTCTGCACGTAGAACCCCTTCCTGGTAGCATATTTACATGTGATTGCATATTAGTTTAGTGAGAGGTATTACTGAAGATACAAAGTAAAAGAAAAACAGTCTCCCTGAGCGCCATCTTTTCTTAATTAAATGTGATTCAATCTAAACGCTGTGAGAAATGAGAAGAAAGAGAAAAGGAGAAGGCGGAGAGATAGAAACTATCTCAGCGCCTGTAGGAGAAAGCGTAAGTGAGTGCCTGAGTTGAGATTGGCTTGTTAGGAGCCTGTTTCTTGGTTGTCTTAGCGAGTGCCATGATAATTACCTCACAACAGTTGCGTAAGCGTAAGCAACAGCATCGGTAGATACCTTGCGTTTGTTCTTCATTGCGGAGTTAGTTCGGTTGTTAGTTGTTAGAGCCATAATAGTTCACAAGATATACTGCTCAGATTTAGTATATATACCGAAGCCACTCACAGAGGTCACTAAAGGGAGTCACATCACGTGACTATCACAGAACGTCATTTAATGTGTAATCTAGTGTCACAGAATGGACACAGAAAAACGTCAGTTTCAACAGGAACTGCATTGACAAGCTCAAAAGACATGCCACAATTTGCACAGCGTATTGTATCACTGAGTTCTGCTTGTTCAACAGGAAGGGCATGTTTTCTCATAGATTCAAGGATTTCATCATCTTCATTGATATCAGTATGTGCTACATCACGACCTTGTGCCCAGCGAAATGTGTAGTATAGAAAGAAAACGACCATAGGGGTGTAGATGAACATGTACCAGTAAATGAACTCAAGTGGAATGCTTATGATAATCCCATAGATACCCAACACACCAAGAATAAGACCAAGGACAAAAACAGCCCATCTCCCCATATTTGGGGTGGGATCTTGTTGGTATGGATCATCATAGTAGTCATCATTCATCATGAGTTGTGCACCCTACCTGCATTAGCGGCATGAAGCTTAAAGAATATACTTGCATATTCAAAAGCAATCTCATTACAAAATGCAGAAGAGAGGTGAGATTTTCACATTTTTATCGTGTAAGATTCTACATCAGTTTCGTAATTACTAAAATAATAATCAAGAATTCTTATTTCTAGAAAATTGATTTGTTCTAGAATTCAGAATATCAAAACTAACACTACATTTGGATTCTTAGAATTGTATGAGCTCAAATACTCTCTGGCTATAGTAATGAGTATGATAGGACTAGGTAAGTGGGAATACTCTGTTTATGCAGGGAAACGCTCACGACTGAAAGCCCAGAGGAAGTCATCCAAAGGGAAGTCCTTACTCTCTGAAAAGGAACCATCATCAGGTTCTGGAGAGTCCGCGGCTGTTCACTTTGTCCAATCGGACCTCGCTAGTTTCAGCGATGGAACTATCAAGAGTGATAATGACCTCGCCGTGGTAAGAACTGTGGGAACGCTCTCTGTTGTTGGAAGTGATACTCCAACACCAATACAGGAGAAGGAAGCCAGGTCTTCAGGAGGGATCCCATCCCGATGAACGTTGACAAAGCTCTTGCTAATTTTTGTAATTCTTCGGAATTACGAAGAAGTGGTGACGCTGGCAGGGGAAGGGTGGAACATAGAAATTTCTCAGAGTTGAGTAATATTCAACAGATTGAGATATAGGTCAGAGAAGGTATTAGAAGGCATCATTTCAGCTGAAAAATGAAGATTATGAAAAAGAAAGAAGGAACACGGGCCTAGTTGGCCCGGTTCTCAAGTTTACAATTATTTCCTTTTAGTTACCTTGGTAACGATACCAACAGCTACGGTCATACCCATGTCACGGACAGCAAACCTGCCGAGTTGTGGGAATTTCTTGTAGGACTCAATGACCATTGGTTTGAGAGGTACCAACTTGGCAATCATGGACTCGCCTTTCTTGATAAAGTCGGGGTTCTCTTCAATAACCTGTCCGCTACGCTGGTCAATCTTCTGGAGAATCTGATCGAACCTGCAGGCTACCTGAGCAGTGTGTGCGTGAATGACTGGTGTATAACCAACAGTGATAGCACTTGGGTGCTGAATAACCATTACCTGACCGGTATAGTCAGCAGCAACTGTGGGTGGCTTATCTGTTGGACCAGCAACATCTCCACGGCCGAGGTCCTGTCTGTCGACTCCTCGAATGTTGAAACCGATGTTATCACCAGGAACTGCCTCATCCATGATTTCATGGTGCATCTCAATGGACTTGACTTCTCCAGTCTTGTCAGGAGGCATGAAGGTCACACTCTGACCAGATTTCATGATCCCAGTTTCAACACGACCGACTGGTACTGTACCAACACCCTTGATTGAGTACACATCGTTGATTGGTACACGCAAGTCCTTGTCAGTTGGTTTTGGTGGGAGTGCAACTGCATCAAGTGCTTCAAGAAGGCAGGGGCCCTTGTACCATGGTGTAAAGTCAGGGGTCTTCTCCTTCAGGTTAGCTGCATCAAGTGCGGAGGTTGGAATGAATGGTACTGTACCCTTCTTGTAGCCGATTCCAGCAAGGAACTCTTCTACTTCTTCCTTAACCTCATTGTACCTGTCTTCGCTGTACTTGACACTGTCGTCATCCATCTTGTTAACACAAACAATCAAGCTTGGTACACCAAGAGTCATAGCAAGGTAAGCATGCTCCTTGGTCTGGCCACCAGGGCCAACACCAGCTTCGAACTCTCCTCGCTTTCCGGATACAACAAGCAGACCAACATCAGCCTGTGAAGCACCGGTAATCATATTTTTGATAAAATCTTTATGACCGGGAGCATCGATAATTGTGTAATAGTACTTGTCAGTGAGGAACTTAAAGAAGGCAATATCAATAGTAAGACCTCTTTCTCTCTCTTCTTTCAGCCTATCAAGTGCGAAAGCCCAAGCCCAGGAAGGTCTTCCTAGCTTCTCAGCTTCTGCTTTGTGTGCTTGAAAGGTTCGCTCATCTACTGCACCTGTTTCATATAGCAATCTGCCCGTCATAGTGCTTTTACCGTGGTCTACGTGCCCTATGACGACGAGATTGAGGTGCTCTTTCTTCTTTTTGCTCAATCTTATTCACCACGTTGTTTTAGTCTGTCCTCTGAATCGGTCAGACTTTTGCTGTGACCCTTGACTGTGCTTTTAATGCTTTCGCCAAGACCCATTGACCATAGAGAAAGAGAGCCTTTTCAAGACATTTTCATTCGTTTATATCTGAATAATACAATAATTGCAATGACCCCGATTCCAGACACTGATAGTATTCCTAAAGTGAATAATATAGTATCATCCGAACTACCAACGATTGAGGGTAGGATGTAATCACGGAATAAATCGAACTCAGGATCATATCCATCATCTGGAATGCCTGCTGTGAATGCAACAACCAAGTTGTGTTCGGGAGCTACCATGATTTTCTGTCCATGACGACCCCATGCGTAGTAGATTCCAAGATCTGCTCTTATCCACCAATGCCATCCATAATCAAAAACTGAACCAAACAAATTCTGTATTTCAATAGGTCTTGTGGCATTTGATACAAAAACAGAAGGAAGTATCTAAGTTCCATTCCAAGTACCATTGTTCAGATATAGAAAACCTAGTTTGGCAATATCACGCGTTGTAAGACGGAGTCCACTAGGTGCATTACACCATCCACCAGACACTGTCAGCCAATCAGAGGAACCAAAACCAAGGGGCTCGAAAAGAAACTCTTCTGCAAACTCTTCTGTTGTTTGATTTGCGACCTGCTGGATTATTGCTCCCAGCAAAATGGAAGCTCCAGCACTATAGGCCCAGTGTTCTCCTGGTGTATGTGACATAGGTCGATCAAGAATATATTGAACTGAGTCAGGACTTGCCATCATCTCCATCTGGCTATTACCTGAACCGTATTCATAGGGAACTCCCTGTTCATACCATTCAAGACCAGCTGTCATGGTGAGCAGATCTTCAATTGTCATGTTATCTTTTCGAGAATCAGGATTTGCGATAACATACTCCGGAAAGAAGCTTAGAACAGTTTCATTAACTCCACCGATGAGACCCTGCTCTATGGCTATTCCAATTAGAGTAGAAGTGAAGCTCTTGCTGACTGAATGGAGGAGTTTGAGATGACTGGCAGTATAGTACTCATGCGGATATACCTCAAAGACAGCATAGCCATTCCTTATCACCAATACAGAATGGATGGGGTAGTCCTCTTCTTCAATGACGTCCAACATTGCATTCAATGTGTCATTATCCAATCCCTGTTCTTCGGGTGTGCTATATCTCCAACCATCTGTTGGCCAATAGTCAGGTATCGAATTCTCTTGGGTAACTGAAAATTCGGGATTAATGTCGTTGGCAAGGTAGTTGGATATTGGAATGAAGATGAGTGATATAGATAGAAGTATGAAGAGCGTTGTTATTGTAACTTCTCTCAAATTTGTAATAGAACCACGCATTGAAACCATCCAACGAAGACTCTTTGTATTGTATCTATAAGGAGAATGAACACAGCAATAGTTTGTACTGAATCACTGAACTATTTTATTGATCCAACCACGAATCTGATCCCAATCACGGAAGTCTATTTTCTCTGGCATTTTTTCACCAGTTATGCTTCAAAGGGATCAGGGGAGAGATTTTCAGCCCATATACGAATCTGGTCCCAGTCACGGAGGTCGATACGTTCTGGTTGTTCTTCATCTTCTCCAACCATTTCCTTCACAAGAGATTTCATGATACCCTTAATCATGCGATTACCCTTTGTGGAATCAATTACTCCCCCAAAGAGACCCATCGAGATTGGGACTATTTCTGGAAAATCTAAGATAATTTTGTCAAGATAATCTGTACGTCCCTGATCGGAAGTTTCAGGTTTGGTAGCACTCATACAGGATACAAAGAGCGCAACCTTCTTTCTTGATAGAGTTTCACGGTTCTTTTTGAGGAATTTCAGAGGTTCTTTGGTCCATCTTCCCATCTGAATTCCGCTACCAATAACCACTAGATTATAGGACTCTAGGTCCTTTGCTTTACCTTTCTTCAAATTTACAACTTCTACTGTGGCTCCACGACTACCTAAAATCTCACCAATATTCTCAGCAATTTCACCGGCAGAACCGTATCTTGTACCATAGCAGACTAGGACCTTATCATTCATTGTTATCATTCTCAACAAAATCGTCAGGCGTTATAAGGTCTTTACCAGAGTTTTTCCGTATTTGGGTCATCTGTGCAAGAATTACTCCGATAACGGTGAGAAAACCACCAGCGATTTGGAGTATAGTTATTGTTTCATGAAGAATAGTGATTGAGAATAGAACTCCCCACACAGCAATCAAATTCAGGATGATTTGAACTCTTCCTGCTTCGATATGCTTCATTGATTCGTAATAGAGAATAAATGAAAATACTGTGTTTACAATTGCGACCCATGCAATAACTAACCAGGCCTCAAGACTCATTGTAAGTAGTACTGTAATATCATCAAGCAACGCAGCAGACACCCAAATGAAGGGCACTGCGGATAATGTACTATAGAAAGTGACTGATACTGCATTTTCATATTTGACCGCAATCTTCCCAGCGATACCATTGATTGCAAAGAATAAAGTTGACACGATCACGAGAATGTCGCCAATTATCCTCTGAAACTGGGGAATGGAGGGTTCAGGTGATGTATTCAGAATAATAAGGGTCACACCAATAGTTGCGATTAGAAGACCAAGGAACTTGTCAAGTGTTATCTTCTCTTTTAGCACTGGAGCCGCGATAATCACAGCAAAAATAGGTGTGAGATTCAGTAGTAATAGTGCATCACTTGCAGTTGTCATTCCAAGACCAATATACTGCAGGATTTGTGAGATGAAAGGACCACTAAGACCTGCAATTAGTACAGCTTTCCAGTTTTTTCTGATATTTCCAATATTCTTCCCTCTATTTAGCTGGAAGGTCAATAGCAGAAGAAATGGGGTAGCAAGTGTGTATCTTAGCGCTACAAATACTATCGGACCTACTTCATCAACAATGATTTTGAAGAATATTAGAGAGGAGGCCCATGCGATTGTTGTTAAAACCAGTGCAATATACGCTACTGATGTTCTGTTCATGTCATGTTCCTCGCCAATGAGATAGAAAATCCAAGCTTCTGATAAGATGAACTGATTGGGACCTAAAAAGAGGGATAGTGCACGGGGATTACCCGTGCAGTTGATAATGAATGGAGGTCTTTGTTTCAGAAAATGTACGAGCTAATATATTCATTATCAATATGGAATTGTATGCCAGGACTAGGTAAGTGGGCTAGTATTGATGTACGAAGCACACGACTGAAAGCCCGGAGGAGATATTCCAAAGGGAAGTCCTTACTCTCTAAGAAAGAACCCTCATCAGGTTCTGGAGAGTCCGCGGCTGTTCACTTTGTCCAATCGGACCTTGTCAGTTTCAGTGATGAAGCTGGGAAGAGTGATAATGACCTTGCCGTGGTAAAAACTATAGAAATCCTCACTGTCGTTGGGAGTGATGTACCAGCATCAGTACAGGAGAAGGAAGCCAGGTCTTCAGGAGGGATCCCATCCCAATGAACGTTGACAAAGCTCCTACTAACTCTGGATTCTCAAAAAATCTGGGGAGTGGTGACACCGGTAGGAAACGGGTAGAATATAGAAACAAATTACGTTGAGATATTCTCAACGTAAAATGTAGGTCATTATCTTGCAGAACGGGCTATTCGCTCTCGTTCATCTTTCCTAGCAACTGCAAAGCTACCAGGATCGCTCTTGAAAGCAAGAAGTAGTTCGTCTACTATACACTCTTCGAATGACTTTGCGTTCTTGTGGGCTGAACGAACGGCACCAACACAGAGATACTTTAGAGCAAGGTCGATTCTACGCTGAGGAGCAACATCCACTGAACGCGGATATGCCATTCCACCGTAAGAAATTCTAGTAGTTTCTTCTGAAGGAGCAGAGTTTTCGATTGCTGTTACAAGAACTTGGATTGGGTTCAGTCCAGTTCTGTAATCAATCATCTCAAAGACACGCTTCAATGTGTTCAATGCCTTCAATTTCTTTCCAGCATTTCTTCCCATTCGGGTCCTCTTATCCTTCCTGCGTCCTGCGTTGAGCATCTTGTTGACAAAACGCTCTACAATTGGGACATTGGATTTGTGGAATCTTTTGTGTGCGTGTCTACCAGAAGTATGTGGAATAAGCACGGGTCTCAGAGAGATGTATCTAACAAGACCAATATCTTTGATCTGAACATCTGTAGGGTCCCACTTACCAAACATGAGAAGTTCTGGTGGTATGTGTGAAGATGCCGCTTCAACAACTGGTTCAATCGATTCTTCTTCTGCCATAATTACCACCTAACGTATTGGTTTCTCCTTTCTACCGTAAATCAGGGACTCTAATCCAACGCCATTAACTTTCACAACTTTCCACGAAACTCCGGGTAAATCTCCGACTGGACCACCCTGAGCACCACCGATACCTTCTATGAGTACAGTATCATGTTCGTCGATGTATTTCAGCCCACCGTCCCCAGGAATGAATGCAGTGATCTGCTTTCCATTCTTGGATAACTGAATCCTGACTGCTTTTCGAATAGCTGAGTTTGGCTGTTTTGATTCGATACCTACCTTCTCTAGTACGATCCCTCGAGCTTGGGGAGCACCCTCTAATGGGTCACTCTTTTTCCTGAGCTTCAGGACTCTTCTTTTGTAGGAGGGCTTCTTCCAGCGGAACTTCTTTCTTTTTCGTAGAAGAGGTCGCGCTGCGAACTCGCCAACTGGGGATTTTGAACCTGTCAAATTGTCTAACCTCGTAGAGATAGAGCACCCATTCATGGTATACTCTATGTGGTGCAAACGCTTCCGGCTAGTGTTTCCTTAAAAGCCTTATCAAATAAGCTCGATTTTGAATGGCAAAAAATAGATGTCCTAAGCAATCACTACGTTATCCAAATTGAAATGACGCTTGACAAGAATTCGGGCGCGAGCAACATTTCTTCCTTCGCGACCTATAGCAATACCGCGGTCTTCATTCTTCACAGTAACTGAAGCAACCTTGTTTCCATCACGATGCTCAATGATTTTTACTCCTTCAACTCGAGCAGGAGCAAGAGCGCTCTTCACAAATTCTTCAGCTGTTTCAGCCATCTCGACAACATCGACAGCTCGACCAAAAACATCAGAGGCAGCTTTGACATTTACTCCACCCCTGCCTATTGCTTTTCCAAGCTGCTTGGCTCGGACAACAATGATAATACGTTCGCCTTCGTCATCACGGATAACATCGACAGCTGCAGCGCCAGTAATTTGCTCAAATTTGGCAATCATTGCCATGTCATCCATTGACAACTTGACTTTTCCCAAGATACTCGCCTCAAACCATCTTCAAAATCTTGGAGTCACCGGGTTTAATGATTGCAATAGCAGAAACCATGAATGGTTTACCTACAGTTTCACCGAGATCCCATGATGTGCCTTCAAACACTTGAACTTTGATTTCAGCTAGCTGAGCATATCTCTCAATGTCTGCAGCTTCATTCTTTGGGCAGTTCGCAGCTACTACTACTAATTTTGCCTCACCTTTCTTTATGGCATCGATTGATGACTTTGCTCCGATTTTGCATTCACCTGTGCTTACTGCGCTTGCAATTGGTTGATTCAGGCTCATATTATGGACCTCATTGATGTTTGTTTAAACACCTGATTAAGTTGCGTCAAAAGGCATTCTGTTTTAATGCTTCCGTCGTGGACTCTCCAGGTGTTCTCATTTCTTCTTTGTAACTGTCTTCTTCTTCTTTGGAGTAGGAACGTGGGGATTCATTAGGAGATCTATACTTCCTGTTCCGAGCGGAATAAGTTGGCCCAGAATGACGTTTTCCGTGATACCTCGAAGAGGATCCTTTGTTCCAGCTATTCCCGCACCAAGAAGGTGTTTGATTGTCACTTCAAAAGCTGCTCTAGCAAGTGCACTATTCTTTGAACCGGAAATACCATGACGACCAATCTGACGAATGTTACCATCAGCAGTCATCATATCTGCAACTAGGATGATATGTCGTACGTCAACATCCATTCCTTGTTCATTTAGAACACTCATAGCTTCTTTGATAATTGCATTCCTGGTTGCTTCGATTCCTAATACTTGATAGATTTCTCTGAGATTATTGGTGTAGATTCTGTGTGGATTTACACCTTCAATTTCAAGAGCATCTCGAAGATTGGAACCTTCAGTATAGAGAATATACACATCAGATTCTTTTCGAATTACAACATGGGTTACATCGTTGATTCCCTTCACTCGAACTTCACGTATTTTTTCGCTAAGTCGTTGAAGTTCTGCCAAGGTATCATTTGCAGGATATACAAAGATTACATTCTCACCAGGCTCTACTTCACCCTTACCCTTGATTTTCTCTTCAATTGCTAACGCAACGACTTCTACTGTCAAACCTTTATCATCCATTAGCTCAGGATCAAGTCTGATGTCAATAGCTTGTCGAAGAAGATCAATAGATACGTTACTTGCGACACTCTCGACTAGAACCATTTCAATATCTCGAGCGATTCTACGAGCGTCATTTTTATCACCAGCAATATCCGAATCGAGGAATATCTTCATAGTAGGAGTGCTTGGGTTATTTCGGGCATCGACAATTTCGATTAGTCGTGGAAGACCCTGTGTAACGCTAAGTTCTGCTACTCCTGCATAGTGGAAAGTACGCAGTGTCATCTGTGTACCTGGTTCACCTATACTCTGAGCAGCTACCGTACCTACAGCCTCTCCAGGTTCAACTAGAGAACGTTCGTATGAATCAACTACGTTATCGCAGATATCATCAAACTCCTTCTTAGTGATTCCTAGATTGCTAACTTTTGTTACAAGTTCCTCCATTACTTTGGGGGGAAGACGGCGTTCTTCACGCATCTTCTCGAATCGCTTCTCCATGTGCTTATCGAGTACAGAGGTGGTTGTTTTCGCAGCTGCTTTGGTTGTCGTCTTAGCACTAGATTTCTTTGCGGTACTTGCTGGTTTCTTAGCCTTTGGCTTCGCTTTAGGCTTCGTACTCGCAGTGCTCTTAGTGGTAGACTTCTTGCTCTTAGTTGATTTTGACATTGTCTAGACCTCCCCTTATTCGACTCTTGCTTTTCCGATGACTTTCTCGATAACTATGTCTATGTTCACAGAACGACCGTGATCGGATTTACTCGGATCAACACCATCATCTCCAAAGCGGAATTGTACAATTCTTCCAGGAGCTGTTCGAACGGTACCATCAGTTTCAACCTTAAGGTCTTGAAGAGCAGTCATGAGACGTCTCTGCATGTATCCTGAGGTTGAAGTTCGTACTGCAGTGTCTACGAGTCCTTCGCGACCACCTGCTGCATGGAACCAGTATTCAATGGGATCCAGACCACTCTTGTAACTCGATGTGACAAATCCTCGTGCTCTTGCACCAAGATTTCCTCTCTCGAAGTGTGGTAGAGTTCTTCCAACATATCCTCTGCTAATTCGTTCACCACGAACCGCTTGCTGTCCTACAACAGCAGCCATCTGAGATAGGTTAAGCCGTGAACCTCGAGCACCAGTTTGTGCCATGATAACTGCAGTGTTCTCCAGACCAAGGTGTTCTCCTGCAACAGCACCGGCTGAGTCACGTGCTTCAGCTAAAGTGGCCATAATTCGCTGTTCCAATGTTTCCAAAAGAGTCTGACCTGGGTTGGGATCAAGTTCACCTCTTTGATAGGTTTCAATGAGTTGATTCACTTTCGCATCAGCGTCTGAAAGGATTCTCTTGATTCTCTGAGATGCAGCACGTGGAAGTGTTACATCATTCAGACCCATTGAAAAGCCCCTATCAGTAATCAATCGGACAAGGAGTTTTCCTACCGAGTCCATAAAGATTCTGGCTGTAGTGGAACCATTCTCTTTGATTATTCGATGGAATAATGAGTCGGGTTCACCTGCACCGAAGGCTTTCTCATCAACAACACCAAATGTCAGATTCCCATCACGAACTACCACGTAAGAATCAAAGTCACAGTCCTCACGCTTGCAAACAGTGCATTTTCTGCAGATGTTTGCCTTGAATGAGATATTGATTCCTTCAGGAATGAATATGCTAAAGATCTGTTTTCCAGTCCATAATTCGACTGGAGCCTTGATAGCTGGCGGTGGAAGTACGAGTTCGTAATCTGCTGTAGCCAATAACTGGTTTACTTGGTCCTTGGTAAGTAGATTGGATTTACGTGTTAGTAGAAATGCTGAGGAGATATAGTCCTGTAGTGCTCCAATGATGGGACCACCGTATCGTGGTGACAGGATTTGTTCCTGCACACGCATGAGAACTCTTGCTTCTGCACGAGATTCTTCAGATTGTGGAACATGCAGGTTCATTTCATCACCATCAAAGTCTGCGTTATATGGTGGACAGACATAAAGTGAAAGTCTGAATGTCCTATATGGCATGACCCGGACCTCGTGAGCCATGATTGACATTCTGTGTAGGGATGGCTGTCTGTTGAATAGTACAATATCACCGTTGGCTAGATGACGTTCAACGATGAATCCTGGTTCAATAGTATCTGCAATAATTGATCTATCCTTGACAAATCTAAGGTCTACTCGACGACCATCAGTTCTAATCAAGTAATTACAACCAGGATGTCTGTCAGGACCTCGAATAACCAAATCCTTCATTTCTTGAATGTTCCACTCGGTGATACGTTGTGGAATTGTAAGAATCTTAGCTATCTGTTCTGGAACACCAACCTCGTTCATACTTAGGTTTGGATCTGGTGATATTACAGTACGGGCTGAGAAGTCGACTCGTTTTCCAGAAAGATTGGAACGGAAACGACCTTCCTTGCCCTTTAATCTCTGAGCCAGGGTCCTTAGTGCTCTGCCAGACCTATGTCTTGCTGGAGGAATTCCGCTCACTCCATTATCGAAATAGGTTGTACAATGATACTGAAGTAGTTCCCAAAGATCTTCAACGATTAGTTGGGGTGCTCCAGCATCAAGATTCTCACGTAATCTTTGATTAATTCTGATGATGTCAATGAGTTTGTGGCTCAGGTCGTCCTCACTTCTAACTCCAGATTCTAGCGTAATAGATGGTCTCACAGTGACTGGGGGAACAGAAAGAACAGTCAAAATCGCCCATTCAAGACGAGCAGCTTCAGGGTTGATACCAAGAAGTCGATAGTCGTCATCTTGAATATTCTCAAGACGTGCTCTAACATCAATAGGGGTCAATCTTACTGAACCAGCTTCACCAACCTCGTAGATAGATGTAGGCTTCTCCAACTTCAATTTGAGTTGCGGTGCTTCACAGTGTGGACAAGCTTTGCCCTTTGCTGCACGTTTCAGAATCTCGTTAGAGAGATTAGCAGTCTTTTGACCAATTTCGGGGTATCTCTTGAAGAGCTTCTGGTAATGGTCAATCTCTTCATCACTCAGAAGAACTCTGTTGCATTCTCTGCATATTGCTCGAAGTACTTTGTGAATGACTTTTGCATAACCTTCATGCATGATTGGTCGTGCAAGCTCAATGTGACCAAAATGACCTGGGCAATTACCCACTCGATTTCCACAGGTCTTACAACGCTGACCCGGATCAATTACACCCAATTTGGGATCCATGATACCTGAGTCAATTGGATATCCGTCTTCGTCGTAAGTATCAGCTACTACAATCTGTGCGATAGACATCTTACGGATATCTTCGGGGGATAATAGTCCAAATTCAATTGAATCAATCTTTTTTGTTGTGAGTCCCGAAATCATTTAGATCATCTCCTTGAGTCTAAGCCTGGTTGCTAGGCCAAGTGACATCATTTCTTGTATGAGAAGTTTGAATGCATAGGAAACCACTACACTGCTAATCTTGGCATTTGTACCACAGATTGGACAATAGTATTGGTCCTTGTTACGATCATATACACCAATTAGACCACAGTCTTCACAGACGAGCATGTTACTTTTGTCAGATTCGTCTAGAAGTCGCCCTTTCAGAAGGATTGCAGCACCATGACCAATGAGTACGTCACGCTCCATCTCTCCGAATCTAAGACCACCTTCTCGTGCACGACCCTCTGTGGGTTGTCGTGTCAGGATCTGGACTGGTCCTCTTGCTCGAGCGTGGATTTTGTCTGCAACCATGTGGTGTAGTTTCTGGTAGAAGATTACACCTATGAAAATGTCTACCTTGAGGCGCTCTCCTGTGATACCAGAATACATAGTTTCACGAGCATTATGCTTGAGACCATGTTTTCGAAGGATGTCAAAGAGTTCTTCCTCAGTAACTCCACAGAATGGAGTTGCATCTTGCTGCTTCCCAGCCATGCATCCTGCCTTTCCAGCAACCATCTCCAAAATCTGACCAATGGTCATTCGACTTGGGATAGCATGAGGATTGACTAGCAAATCAGGAACTACACCATCCTCAGTGAACGGCAAGTCCTGCTGTGGAACGATATATCCGATAACTCCCTTCTGACCATGACGTGATGCATATTTATCGCCAAGTTCTGGTACTCGAAGGTCGCGTACTTTCACTTTGACTAAGCGATTGCCATCAATAGTTTCAGTAAGGATAACGCTGTCAACAACGCCTGCTTCACCATGACGTACAGCAACTGAAGTTTCACGACGATTCGGTGAAGCAATCTCAAATTCAGAGTATTCTTCTAAGAATCTTGGTGGGGAAGTTCTACCAATGAGTACGTCGCCACCTAATACTTCTACTTCAGTTTCGATTATTCCATCTTCACCGAGATTCCTGTAAGATTCTGATGCTCTGTATCCTCTAACGCTGCGATCTGGAATTTCGAAGCGATCTTCCTGACCGCCAGGATACTTTCGTTCTTCACTCTCGTAAACACGAGCGAATGTGCTTCTACCAAGACCACGCTCGATTGAAGCCTTGTTCATGATAAGTGCGTCTTCAATATTATAGCCTTCAAAGGACAATATTGCAACTACAAAGTTCTGTCCTGCTGGGCGTTCCTCATAACCAATAGAATCCATTGCACGAGTCTTTACCATTGGGATTTGTGGGTAATGGAAAAAGTGGGAACGTGTATCTGCACGGAATCTGAAATTAGCAGCTGGAACTCCAACTGATTGTTTAGCCATACCAGCCATGTACACATTACGTGGTGACTGATTCCGCTCTGGAAATGGTATCAATGCAGCAGAAATACCAAGGATAGTAGATGGAACAATCTCCATGTGAGTTGTGTTATCTTGCATCTCTGGAGGGTACATTGCAATGAGTGCATTCTCTTCTTCCTCAGCATCAATAAACTCTACAATTCCGTTCCTGAGCAGGTCTGGAAAGCCCCACTCACCATCGACAACCATCCGCAGATGCTCGTCAGTAAGACGGCTCTTATCTTTCTCAGTGACAATTACTGGTCTTCGTACCCTACCTGCATCACAATTGACTTGAACTTCATGGGTATCTTCGTAGTAAGCAACATTTGTTTGACCATCGATTTCACCCGCTCGACGTTTCTGTCGCAGTGTTTTTACTAACACTTGGGGAGCATTGTGAATTCCGACTAGTCTTCCATTGAGAAAGACGTCTGATCCAGCACGACCACGTTTACCGAGTAGTTTCTCAATTGGTTCTGTTTCGGACTTGAGCATTACACGTTCGATGGCATCTTCATCGGTACCAACAGAGATGTAGGACATCATAGCGAGGTTCTTGACTAGCCCGCAATTTGGTCCTTCGGGGGTTTCGTTTGGACAGATTTTACCCCAGTGTGTGGAATGCAAGTCTCGTGCTTCGAAGTGTGGTTGTGAGCGTGAGAGTGGGGAAACAACTCTTCTGAGGTGTGAAAGTGAAGAGATATAATTTGTACGATCGAGTAGCTGTGAAACTCCAGCCTTGCCACCAACCCAATTTCCTGTGGCTAAAGCATGTTTCAGTCGCTGTGTGATTACATCTGCTCGAACTGCGGTTCGGATGTTAGGTTTCCGACCTCTTACTGCAGTACGTTCAAGCTGATATTTGATATCACGTGTTAGAGAATAAAGTGCAACTCTGAACAGTGACATGAGAAGGTCACCTGATAGTTTGAGTCTCTTGTTTGCATAGTGGTCCTTGTCATCAGGAGTTCGTTTGTTAAGAACGAGTTCAATTAAGCGTTCAACCATCTGACCAAGATAGTATGCCTTGTGAAGTCGGGTATCATCTTCAGTTCCAATATGGGGGAGCAGATAACGATCTAGTACTTTCTCGGCTCGTGCTAGTCTGTACTCTTTGGTCTGACCAACTGCAACACGTTTTCCAATGAAATCAAGAGCGTTTGTTCTTGTTGTACCACCTTCATCTTCCTTCATGGCATTGATTGGTGCTGACTGTTCAATTGTAACAATCAATTCGTTACGGAGTTCGTCGTCATCTGAGATAACGTCAACAATTTCTCTATCCTGCTCTAGTCCCAGAGCTTTCATGAGAATTGCTAGAGGAATCTTTCCTGGAACAGATGGGAATGACACTCTAAGTTCACCAGTTCTTTTTCTTTCAATGGTGACAGGGGCTCTGAATCCTCGAGAGGTAGAGAATACTTTGGCAATGTGAGTAAAGCTCGAGCTCTTGCTAGCCTCTTCAATGAGGATTCGATTTGGCGCCAAATCTTCTTGTGTAACTAATACTCGTTCTGAGCCGTTGATAATGAAGTAACCACCAGGGTCTTTCGGGTCTTCGCCAAGGGCAATCAATTCTTCAGCAGATTTGCCAAAGAGATGACATTGTTCGCTTCGAAGCATAATAGGCATGTTGCCAACATAGACCTTCAAGGTTTCAAGCCTTGTTGAAACCGACCCCTCTTTTCGAACAGGAGTCATATGAAGGAAGAGCTTGCTGGCATAGGTGAGATTTCTAATCCTAGCCTCGTTGGGGTTGAGGTTATGCTCACTCCCATCTGCTTCTCGGATCGTAGGTTTTCCAATCTCAATCTCGCCAAGTTCGACGATATAACCTTCGATCTTAGGAGTCAGCTTTCCGACACTGTCAACTACTTGCTGAAGCTCCTCTCGTATAAACCCATTAAATGAGTCAAGATGCTGGCCTACTAACCCGTAATGGTCGAAGAATGCCTCGATTACTGGCCAATACTTGTCTCTATCTGTACCCGATGCCATAACTAATCACACCGTGAGCGTGAAGGACGGGGGAACTACTGTTTGCATGTACGCTTCCCAACGCTTAGAACTCAGAAATCCGAGCTCACACATCTGCTACAATAGCCGCCCCGTTGTTTTTTACTCTGACAAATCTACACTTGGTCCACACATGCCAAGGTCAGTGGCGGGCTCGGCGGGATTTGAACCCGCGGCCAGTCCCCGATACAAGAGATGACTCTCCTGATCATCAGGTTAAAAGCCTGCTGCGCTACCTATCTGCGCCACGAGCCCCTGATGTCCAGACGGACACTAGTCTAGGACCGTCAATGACCTCCTACATGACAAAAAGTCCCGTGTTTGTTACTTATGGTCATGCATGAATGGGAAGCAGTTCTGTCTGAGCAAAGGACGGGGAATTGTGTAACCATAAAAGGATTACGATAAAACAACGAAATGGCGTTACATCTAGGGGCGGTTTGGCTGTGTGAGCCAATTTAGTATACGCTTCGGACGGTAATAAACTTACTCAGCTTTTGATTCGCGTGTTGACCACAAGAGAAATTTGATACGAATATCCATCAAAAGGTCATGAACAAACCCATAGTCGTTGAATCAAATCTTGTTCCAAATCTTTTGCAGTTCATTCTAGTTGGATTAGAAGCTGGTGGATTTCATAAGATGGCTCATCCTGCTTATCGAGACGAGTATTCTTTGTGGATTTCGCAGGAAAGAAGAGATTTCTTTTCAGATGTTTTTAGTAAATTGGAAGGTGTGAGTTCTTCAACATGGTTTGCTCTATTGTATCAGATTCCAGCGTACCTTGCTGACGATACTCTTGATTCACTATTAGATGTGATTGGGTTACTGAGTAAACAGGATACTAGGTCGGTCATTGAAAGATATCCTGAAAAAGCCGTTTTGATTGAACGATATATTCCAAAATCTGATTTTCATATGTATTTAGGATTCAAAGGAAAACCGATTGGATCTTGGCCGAAACTTTTGCAAGTATTTTCAGATATTGTTGAAGAAACCTACAATAATCTCTATGCTGAACGATGGAAAATTATCAAACCGTCTCTTGTTACTGTCAGCCAACAGCTCAACAGTGATTTTTTGGGAGGATTTGATTGGGTTAATTGGTGGGAGGAAAGAACAGGAATTAGTTTCGTATATCCCCACTTCCAAGTTGAACTAATAGATGCAATGACCACTATGGGAACTTCGTTGCTTGCTGAAAGAGATGGATTCTACGCTCATGTAGATCCCATACGCATTGCTACAATGATTTCGCATGAAATCTGTACTCATATGTTATTCAGTAAAGATGCTCTTACAAATGATGTAGTGGGTCCATTAATGAGAGATAATTTAGAACAATACCTGAGGACTGTTGAAGTAATCTCCTGGGCGACTAATAGGGAGTTTGTTGATGAACTTGGATGGAAGTGGACTATGGAGAAATCGTTTGACTGGATTGGACCTCAAAAAGACAAAGTTTCTGCTCTTGTAGGAAATATGGAAGTAGAAGATTATTGGGATATAATGAGAGAAGGCTATTCATTAATGGGAAAATGATCTGAACATTATAGCTTCTCCGACAAGTTTAATAGAAAACCAGAATTGTCGCAGTCGAACGGATGCCCGTTTAGTATAATAGGTGCAATCCGGGTAGGCGAAACCCGGACTGCGATTGAGTACATAATCCCTCTTGTAAACAAGAAGGGGAGTGAACTCGACTGACCGAAACTTCTGTGTTCCACCCTTTCCCTGCCAAGCGTCACCGCTTTCACGAAATTCGTGAATCAGCAGGAACTTTGTCAACAATCATCGGAATGGGATTCCTCCTGAAGTCCTGGTTTCTTTCTCCTGCGTTATACTAGATGTATCAGATCTTGTTGCAGAGAGTTTTCCCACAGTTCTTACCACGGCGAGGTCATCATCACTCAACTACATTTCGTCACCAAAATGTGGAAGGCTCGAATGAGCATAGTGAATAGCCGCGGACTCCCCAAGATTTGATACTGAATCCTTAGAGGAGAGTATAGACTTCCCTTTAGAAGAAGGCTTCTTCCTTCGAGCTTTCAGTCGCGCGCTTCGTGTTGAATACACAACACTAGCCCACTTACCTAGTCCAACAGTAAGTATCACTATTTCATCTATTAAGGTCGTAGATTTATTTTTCCTGTAGGGTAGTCCGGTTAGCCTGACCTGTTTCTGATTATTTCATTCATTTTCGTTCATAGGATGCTTTGTCCGGTCAGTAGTGAAGTCCGGCCAGCATGACCCATTTCATAAAGTGAGTGAATATTATCTCTAGTGAAACTTCTGTGTTCTGCCCTTCTCATGCCAGTGTCGCCACCTCTTCGTAATTCTGAAGAATTACAAAAATTAGCAAGAGCATTGTCAGCTATCATCGGGATGGAATCCCTCCTGAAGACCTGGCTTCTTTCTCCTGTTTGATTGCTGGAGCATCAGTTCCAGCCACAGAGAGAGTTTCCACAGTTTTTACCACGGCGGGATCATTATCACTCTCACTAATTCCATCACTGAAATTAGCAAGGTCCGATTGGACAAAGTGAACAGCCGCGGACTCTCCAGAATCTGATGTTGATTCTTTTATGGAGAGTAAGGACTTCCCTTTGGAAGAAGATTTCTTCTTACGGGCTTTCAGTCGTGAGCGTTTCCCTGTCTGAACAGAGATAATCCACTTACCTAGTCCTCTCACAGAATGTAGTGACTTTGTGAGCGTAATAAGGCGTCCAGCGATATTGATGGCACCATTTCTATCTGCATTTGTTTGGTGACCACACGAGGAGCACTTGAAGTAGTTCTGCTTGGGCCTAGTTCCTTTAGTGCCACATTTCCAGCACATAATGGAAGTCCAAGCTTCAGGAACTGCACGAAATCTCGAATCTTTTCCATTAACAGACCAACCTTGTTGGGCTAGCCCGTGTTTAAGACTCTCAGTAATCCTAGCAAAAGCCCAAGAGTGTATCATTCCCCTGAACTTCCTTCCCCTGAAATTACCTTTCAGTGCTACATTCCTGATGTTCTTCAAACGACCTATTGCTACATAAAGAGTATACTTCTCAGATAGTTCTAAAATGTAATCTAATAGATCACTTACAAGAACACGGTCATACTCCCGAGATATTTTCTCGCGTTTATGTCGCATCTGTTTCAACATTTGAAGAATACCGTCAGCATTCTTGTCCCTGTTGACTCGAGTAGAAACCTTTCGTTGAAGGTCTGCTACTAGTTGGTCGTACTTCTTGATGGACTTAATTTTATCCCCCTGTTTGAAGAATCGAGTTTCACCTACCCTCATAGGTGTGACTAAGGAAGCACAAACAGCCTTCTCAATTCCAAGGTCTATTCCTAATACGGCTGGTGGATTGCTGGTATTAGGGACATCAATAATTGCTACGCGAACCGCAAAGGTAACCCACCACTTCCCTGAAGGATCTCTGAAGGCATGACAAGCTTTCACATCACCCCTACGAAACTGGTTGATATGAAAGGGTGATACTTTCAAGGGAACGAGTAATCTATCA
>JAEOSL010000104.1 GCA_016840385.1 Candidatus Thorarchaeota archaeon
GTGTAAGAAAAAAGTAGAGAGGTTGTCATTGCAACCTCCCTTACTCCGTAGGAATTCTATTCCTTTTCATACTTGAAGCTGAGTTTCATTCGAACACGATACTCAACAATTTTGTTTTCCTTAATTCTGACATCCTGTGTGATCACTTCAGCAACTCGCAGGTCTCTCAGACTCTGTCCTGCTTTCGTGATCGCATTATTCATTGCTTGTTCCCAGCCTTTGCCGCTTACTCCTGTAAGCTCAATGTATTTGTAGACACTCTCTTCTGCCATATTTTACACCTTAAAATGTGGTACGAAATAATAGCAGGATTTTGTGAAAAGCTTTACCTTATCCTATCTTTCGCTTCTTTGTCATTCCGATACTATCTTAGGGGACTTTCTATCGTGAAATTTCATGCAAGCCCCCCCAGAATTAATCGTTGGAAGTTTAATTGGTCTTTTAGGAGCAGCTCTATACGGTCTCTCAGTTGTTGTCTATAGATCACAGTCCGACGAGATTCGCCCTGTTGCAATTAGCTCGATTAAGATGTGGGTGGCTCTTCCTTTTACAGCACTAATGGTACTCATCCTCCCTGGTATTGATTCAATCTTCTTACCCTTGACAACAATTGCTATTCTTGGCATATCCGTTACCTTGGGAGCTGTTGTGGGTGACACAATCTATCTTTGGAGCCAGGAACGAATTGGAGTGTCCTATGCTTTTCCGATAGCAATGTCTTTCCCAATTATGACATACTTCCTGACGGTCATTTTTCTTAACGAACCTCCAGTACTTTCACGACTTGCAGGTGCTATCATTGCAGTCATTGGAGTCATTCTGATATCCAATGAACAAAATAGAAATCAGGAACCCACAGAGAGCACCGCGGTCGACAAAACTCCTCGAAGACTTGATCTATGGGGGATTGCAGGAGCTCTGATTACAGCAGTACTCTACGCTGTAGGTACAACAATGCTACAAGTTGGAATTGAAGGTGTTGATGTAATTGGTGGCAGTTTCGTTCGTATCGTGATTGGCTCTATTGCTTTTACTCCAATGTTTGCAGTTGCAAAATACAAAGGAATGGCATGGCCGACTAAGCGGGCTACAAAATATGTAATTGTCGCAGGCTTCTTTGGTATGGCATTAGGAAGTATTCTCTACGTAGGTGCAGTATCTATGGTCGGAGCTGCTATAATGTCAGTGATAGCATCTACCGCCCCACTTTTTGCAATACCCGTTTCTGTATTCGTGTTGAAGGAGAAAGTAACTCCTCTTGCGCTGGTTGGAGTAGCTCTCACTCTCACTGGAATCATTCTCGTAGTAGCGGGCTTCTAATCTACTTTGGAGTTTGTATCTAATCAATAGTCGATACGGGATTTACCGTACATTACGTCTTGAAGACCGCGTGCGTTTATATTCTCAGGCACCACTATTGAACCAGTGGTTCCTTTGATAGAATGGCTGAATTTCATTATACTAATTGTGTCGACAATTCTGTTCCTTTACTTCTATGTTAAGAGTGTGAGTCCCGCCCAACTTGAAAAAACAATGGGTGAAATTGCATATCCAAAATGCAAGACTTACAGAGTGATTGCTGGAGCTTTTGAGGGAATTACAATTGTCAATTATGTTCTCTATATTTTCTACCCCCTCCCACTTGGTCTTCCTTTGACCCTCCCCTGGGATTACTTACTATCCATCATCATGGCATTTGTGATCATTGTTCCAAGTGCATACTTGATGATTGTTGGAATGCGTGATGCTGGAGCAGAAACCCTCGAGCCAAAGAAAGAACATACACTGTACACAGGCATCTATGACAAAGTTAGGCATCCTCAGGCAATTGGTGAAGCAGTTCTCTGGTTCCCCTTTGCTCTCTGGTTCAATTCCCCATTCCTCGTTCTCTATTCGTTCATTTGGATTCCGATATTCTACATCATGTGTTGGGCTGAAGAGCGAGACCTCATCATTCGATATGGTCAACCTTACCTTGACTATAGAGACCATGTGGGATTCCTAATTCCAAAACAGAAGAAGTAATGATGAATGTCACATCATGCTCTGATTGGAGCACCACAGAATGGACAGAACCTATCTGCTGGTTTCAATGCAAATCCGCAATAGGTACAACCTACTTTCTTCTCAGTAGGTTCAGTGACCTCACGTATTGGTGTGGACGTCATTTCACCTGATGAAGGATCGAACCAGACATCTGTGGAACCACTCCTCTTTTCTCTGACAATGTGTTGGCGCACAGTTTCCTCTGGAAGACCTGTTCTGTCAGAAATGTCGCTGACTGATCCACCTGCATCCTTACCGAGCTCTTCTCTGACCTCTGACTTACCTCTAACTTGTTTGTACAGTGATTCAAGCAATGCAATGACTAGGATGAAAAGTGGGATTAAAAATACCCAGGATTGAGTTTGAATATACAGCCATCCAATGATAATGATTGGAATGAAGGTTCCACATGTGACACCCTCTTCTTTCCGTTTCTTCTGGTCATAGATCGGTTTCACATCTTCAACAACTGGTTCGGGAGTGTATCCCGAGGAGTATGTTCCAGGTTCTGAAATATCCTGGTGTACGATTTGCCTTTGACGTGATTTGATTTTTTGATCCTCTGACCTACTAGAGAGAAGGATGATTGATAGAATGATAATTGGTACAAGCAACCACGGCTCTCCAACACCAAACATCACAATGAGCAGAACGACAATAGGAATTAACAATCCTATAGGACAGTCATTATTTGACATATGTGGCATTTTCCCTATCTTGTTCCCACCTCTGAAGCCTTATGGTTCTTTGGAATATTTCAGTTATTTCACCTATCAGCTAGTTTATTTTATTGAAATTCTGTTTGATTGAATTACAATGAATTCTAGTACTCCCTACATGCGAGATGGCAGGTACCTCGTAAGTAAAAGTCCAGTAGGTACAGATCTGAAAGCAGCTGTTCGGAATGCAGTGGATTTGATTGGTGGATTTGACAAGATCATTGATCAAGATGATTTGATAACGATCAAGCCAAATTTGAATACAGCCGACCCATATCCAGCATCCAGCGATCCAATGTTCATTAAGGCTCTGGGGGAATTGCTTCTTGACGCCGGAGCTGGAAAACTCCGAATAATCGAAAGTTCTACAATGCGACTCTCTGCAAGAAAGGTTTCTGAAACAGTTGGACTTACTGCTGTCGCAGATGAACTAGACGCGGAGATGATTTTTCTTGAAGAGCATGACTGGGTGAAAGTCGATATCCCTCAAGGAAAATATCTCAAGAAAGTATCAATTGGCAAATCCCTTCTAGACTTGGGAAAGCTTGTGGTAGCTCCCAATCTTAAAACCCACTCTTTAGCTAGGTACACAGGAAGTTTGAAAATCTTTGTAGGTTGGATGCGACATCGGGAACGAATACGATTGCACATGAAAAACCTCGAGGCTAAGGTAGTAGACCTAGCATCTTATTTCAGTCCTGATCTTATTGTGATGGATGCACGGACTTGTTTCATAACTGGAGGTCCTGCATCAGGTCAGTGTTCCACTCCGAACCTCATTCTAGCCAGTGGAGATATGGTTTCTATTGATGTTGAGGGTGTGCGTACAATTCAATGTTGCAATGCGAAGAACAAACTCGATATGGATGTCTGGGAGATTCCGCAAATTCGTCGAGCTGTTGAGATTGGGATTGGTGCTCAGAGCGATAATGATATCGAAATTGTAAGTTAGTAGAAGCGAGTAACCTTCAAAACATAACTTGCTCAAAAAACGGTGTGAGCTTTTATTTGAGCGAGGAAATTCCATGAAGATACAGGTCCTATTTGTTGACGACAATGAACCACTACTTGAAGTTGGTAGTGTATACATTGAACGAGATGCACCAGATTTTGAAATGACTGTTGCAAACTCTGCATCAAAAGCGCTGGACTTGCTTGACTTCAAGTCATTTGATGTGATAATCAGTGACTATCAAATGCCAGTAATTGATGGATTAGAATTCCTTGCTCGTGTACGTGTGTTAGATGAACATATTCCATTCATAATCTTCACTGGAAAATCAAGGGAAGAAATTGCTATACAAGCATTGAATCTTGGTGCGACCTATTATGTCGTTAAAGGTGGAGATCCCAAGAGCCAATATGCTGAACTTATTCATATAGCTAGAACTGCTGTTGAACATAGACGAGAGAAACAAGCACGTTCTGAAACTGAGGAGCAATATGGTATTGTCTTCGAACATGCAAATGATGGCATATTGATGGTTGAGAGTGAAACCAGAAAAATACAATCTGCTAATCCCAAATTCTGTGAAATGATAGGATACACTTTGGAGGAGCTTCAAGGGTTCACAATTGAAGATCTCCATCAGCCTGAAGATATGGAATGGATTGGAGATTTATTTGAGAAACAAGGCCGAAACGAAATTCGAATTGCCGAAAAGATACCCGTTCTCAAGAAAGATGGAACTATAATCTATACTGATATTTCTGCAAAAAGACTTGAGATTGCAGGAAAGCTGTACCAGCTTGGTGTTTTCAGAGATGTCACTAGAAAATTAGAGGTTGAAACTGAAGATGCAGCAAAAGATGAGATATACCGATTGATTGCTGAGAATTCTTCCGATGTTATTTTCACTCTCGACATGAATATGAATCGAACCTATCTCAGCCCATCTGTTGAGCGATTAAGAGGATTCACCTATGAAGAATCTTTGGCTCAAACTTGGGAGGAGGTATTACCTCCAGATTCGCTTGAAAAAATGATAATGCTCTTCGGGCAAGGTTTCGAGCGTATTCGGCAAGGAGATGATTCCAAGCAACCAATTATTGCAGAGATAGAGATGTATCGAAAGGATGGAAGTACAGTCTGGACTGAGGTATCTGCTTCAGCAATGTACAACGAGGAAGGCAAGCCTCTTGGAGTCGTCGGGTTGACTCGAGACATAAGCTCGAGAAAGTCTTCTGTTGAATCGTTGAGTAAGAGCGAAGAAAACTTTCGTCTTTTCTTTTCAAATGCTCCAGTTTATTGTTACATGGTTGACCCTGATGGAAAGATATTGAGTGTTAATATGACTGCCCTTCTATCTCTAGGTTATCAAGAAGATGAACTTGTAGGAGAAGACATTGCTTCTCTCTATGCTCCTTATGAAGAACAGAGAGTGAATGCTCTCGTCAAAGAGTGGAGGGAATCTGGAGATCTGGAGAATGAGAAAATCGATATTGTAACTCGAGATGGAACAATACGTACAGTAATTCTTAGTGTATCTTCTGTGACTGATATAATGGGTGAACTAACTCATTCAATTATTATTCAGAGAGATATTAGCGATTCTAATTTAGAAACCTCAAAACGGTACAAGACACTATTTGACAACGCTAATGATGCCATTTTCCTAATGCGTGATGACATCTTCATTGATTGTAACGACAAGACATTGGAAATGTTTGTATGTACCCGGGATCAAATTCTTGGTCAACCTCCCTATAGATTCTCCCCTCCTTATCAACCAGATGGCCGAGATTCAATGAAAAAAGCAATGGAGAAAATCAATAGGGCGATTGGAGGTGATCCCCAGTTCTTCTACTGGAAACACAGTCGGTATGATGGAACTACCTTTGACGCAGAAGTCAGCCTAAATGCAATCGAAATTGAAGGCGAGGTTCTAATCCAAGCTCTAGTTCGAGATATCACGAAACGAACACAAGCTGAAAACGATCTAAGGGAAAGTGAGGAACGTTACAGAGTTCTCTATGAAAATCTTCCAGATGGTGTTATCGGTGTGGATATGCATGCACGGATGACTTTTTGCAATGCTAAAGCACTGGAGATTTTTGGATATCACAACGAGGATCAGGTTCTTGGAAGAAGACTGGATGAATTTCTTCATCCTGATTACAAAAAAATCGCAATGGAAATATTGACTTCCAGTATATCTGCAGGAAAAACGAAAATCGATGGGTTTGAGGGAATTGGTTTACGTGCAGATGGATCTGAAATCTATTTCCACCTGTCTAGCTCACTAATCAAAGTAGATGGCAAAATAGCTGGAATTCAATCACACATTCGAGACCTATCTGAATGGAAAGAAACACAAGAGCAATTAAAACAACAGCGAGAAGAACTTGGTAAATTTGCTCACTCAATGGCTCACGACTTGCGGTCTAGTATTCATGTTATAGTAGGATTAGCAGACTTGTATCAGGAGGATAGGAAAGATAGGCATCTCGATGACATCATAGGAATTGCTGGCAAAATGGATTCCATTCTGTCAAAATCCGTGGCTCTTGCAGAAGCTGGAATAATCATTGGCGCTAGAGAATTCGTTAACTTGGAAAAACTTGTTCAGGAAGTAGCCAAAACGTCAATCCCTGATGAGATACAACTCAAGCTTGGTGAACTACCGATAGTCAATTGTGACCGAGCAAAAATGCTTCAAGTTATACAGAACCTGATGCAGAATGCTCACGAACATGGAGAAGCGAACTCTATCACTGTAACTTCTTTGAAAGAAACGGATACCTATTCAATATCGATTGCAAATGACGGAATTCCCATTCCTGAGGATCTTCATAACCGATTTTTCGAACAGGGATTTTCAACAAAGGAAAAAGGTGGTCTTGGTCTTTCAATTATCAAGAGTATTATAGAAGCTCATGGTTGGGAAATATTACTCGCAAATACAAATCCTGCAACAATCCAAATCAAAGTCCCATCAAAGGACATTCGTTATGAGTTGTAATCACACAGACTGAAAGGTGCCATTACTAAATCAGCAGTTTGAGTAGCTGAATTTTAACACACAATCCTTGCAGGTGATTACCAGGAACACGGTCTCCAATTGATATTTTTCCGCGATACTTTTCTGCGAGATGATTCGCAGTGTGCAATCCAAGACCTCCAAATCTCCGGGTCATATCGAAGATACCTGCTTTTGTTGAATCCACCATTCCCGGCCCATCATCGCATATTGAAATAATATAGTTTGAACCTGAATCCTCGATTGTAACCCACACTCTCTGTTGTTCCTTAGGGTTGTGTTCAACAGCATTCATGAGTATATTGGAGAGAAGAAGCTCAAGGTACTCGTCGGCAAGAATCAAAGCTTCTCCATCTATCATTTTTGTTGTGAATTTCACACTTGTCATCGAACCCATAGCGGCAATGCAGGTGTTCAGAGCTTGCGTTGCCGATCTCTCAATTAGGCTTCCTGATAGTAACTGTTCGGTTGACTTAGCTTCTTCAATAATCCTCGAACATCGTTTCACTGCATCGTTGATGATATTATGGAACATATCTTTCTGAGATTCATCTGTTGCGCCGCGCATTAGTGCTGAACTATTGAGAATTACTTGTAATTGTTGAGCCAGATCATGACCCATTAAATCTAGATAAAGGAGTGCGCGATCTTTTGCGTAACGTAATTCCCGTTCAGTTTGCCGTCTGTTTGTAATATCAACAATAACAGTCTGAATTGATGATATCCCACCATAATCAATACTACTGGTGTAACTCTCAACCCACCTTATCTCTCCGTTTTTCCTAACGAATCTATACTCAAAGTGAGTTGCAATTGGTCTGCCCGCAATCTTATCTCGCATTCTTATTGTTAGCTCACTTCGGTCCTCTGGATGAACCAAATCCCAGACGTCATTAGCTGACATCTGTTTGATTTCATCATCAGAATAACCTACGAGTTCTTTGAATGCTGGATTGTAGTAGAACAACTTGTCTTCAGTTAGAATCGTGATACATTGTGGTGACTGTTCAGCTAGACTTCTATACTTGGCTTCTGAATCTCTGAGATTCTTTTCGAATTCCTTTTGACCGGTGATATCGATAATTAGTACTTGAAGTGCCTTTGCCCCTTCGAATTCAATTGCGTTTGAAAAAGCTTGAACCCATCTGATGCTTTCATCTCGGTGAATAAACCTGTACTCGTAGGGCATAGGTATAGGTTTTCCTTCTCTACGGTTTTCTGCAATGCTAAGTAGATACTTCTTATCTTCGGGATGAATCAAATCCCATCCTTCTTGGGTTGACATGACTAGTATTTCATCAACTGAATATCCGACTAGTTTTCCAAAAGATGGATTTACGTAGACATACCTATCATCTTGGATAACTGTGAGACCTTGGAGGGATTGCTCCGCCAGCAATTTGTATTTCCTTTCAGCTGCCTTGTACGCAGAAAGGTCTGAGATTACCGCAAAAGATCCTTGAAATTCATCGTTCTTACCTAGGATTGGAACTGCAGATATCGAGGTCGGAATCAGGCGCTCTGATTTCGATGTCCATTCAAGTTCATACTTTGAAGAGATTCTATTTTTTCTTTTGCTGAAGTGTTCTTGTTGTATTGTCAAATTTTCTTTGTTAAGGAAATCTCTAGTTGGTCGACCAATCAGCTCTTCAGTGGAGTACTCAAGCATCTCTCCAAATCGATTATTGACATAGATCCAAACACTATTCTCATCAACAACTGCAAAGCCTTCGTTCAGCGATTCAATTAGCACTTTGTGTTTTAGTAAATCTTCGAGAGACTCGATATCCATAGTCTGTTTTTGTGGAATTTCAGATCCCATCTGTAGAGCCTCTTCTGTATTGGAGCATATTAATCATCTCAAAATGCCTATTCATCTTTTGTAGTGCAAATATCCTCCTAATACATATCACACTACTCACAGTTAGACGAATCAGTATCCAATATAATCTAGAATAATGGGAAATCGATTCACCATGTATCCTGATGTTCTTTCTATCGGATGGACGCATCAGCTGACACGCGAAGTTCTTCTTTTCTATTTTCGACAGATTTCCGAACTTCTTTCATCAGTTGAGCAAATGATCCCTTAGGACCTGCGTCGATATTGTCGATTGTGTTTAGATCCTTCAGCATACCGTTGAGTCGGTCTTGGATACTGATAACACCGAGATTGAAGATATCGGCAAATGTTCCATTAACAGTGTATAGAACACGTTTTCTTCCACGACCAGTCTGGTCATAATCTCTTTGACCATCAATTACTCCAAGTGCTTCAAGTTGTGAGACGATAAGCCCCGCATTTGCTCTTGAATATCCAGTGAGTTGACATATGTCATCTGAACTTAATCTCTCACCAGATTCATAATGTTCGATAAATAGTGCGGCAAGAACTGGTCCTGCATTTGGTGATAGTCCTATCCATCGTGCGACTTTTTCAAAAAGTCTTGTAGTGGGTCCTTTCATGAGACCGTTTGATTCAACCATTGGCGAATAACTCCTCTGCGCGTTATAGTATGGCGTACTATAGAGGTCTTGCTCCTATTTTTACAATTCCGCTAAGCCTTTTATGATTTATTATTATTGGACAGAAATACGTCTACTTACAAAATAGAGCATATCAGTACCGTTTTGTTTTCCAGTTGTTACTTGAGTATCAGCATGCCCGATTCGTACCCTACCATCAATACTATTGAGCAGACGTAGGTCTACTCATGAAATAGAGGACGTTTTCATCATTTTGTTTTCCAGATGCAACTCGAGTTTCTACTTTGACTGATTCTCCACCTACTTCTATAAGCTGGTTCTCCAATCTGATAACTGCTCCTGAAAGTAGTGCAGTCCTTAGATTCTCTTTCTCATCATTTTCAATTTTGTATATCTCGTCAATTGTTTTTCCAACGATGGTTGCTTCTTCTGGACCAAAATATTCTGTAACTACATTGTTTATAGATATGATTTCAAAGTCTGAGTTTGTTACAATGAACATGTACTTGAACGAATCAAAGATACTAGCTACCTCTGATTGGTTTTCGCTGATCAGCTGTTGAGCTTTTACTCTAGCCATATATGCTGCTATTTGAACTGCAATTGCCTCCAGGGTGTGCTTATCTCTTTCTGGAATTTCTTCATTGCTATGAGACCCTAAGCTGAGAACAGCAGCAGTTTCTTCTTCAAATTTAACGGGGATTAATGCAACCGCAGTCAAATCCTTGTATTGATCATCAACTTCTTCGGATGATTGTATTTGTGATGCAGAGAGATATACCGGTTCCTTCATCGCAGCAGGTCCCTTGTCACTCGAGAACTTGCTAAGAAAGTGCGCAGAAATTCCTTGGCTTGAAGATAAGTCGAACTCGCCTGTTTTAGAATCAGCCAAGTATATTCCACCACAATCTACACCATCTAATTGGACAGATGTCTTTAGTATCAAGTCTAAGGCTTCGTTGAGGTCTGGGGTAATGCACAATTTATTTCCAAGGTCACGCTGTAAGATGAGTGCTTCTTCTCCCTTCCTCCTCTCCGCAATTTCGGTGAGAAGTTGTTCATTGCTTTTTTGCAATTCGGCAGTACGCTCTTCCACTCTATGTTCGAGTTCTTCATATGCAGTGGTTATAGCTTCACCTGCTCTTCTTTCTTCAACTTCAGTTCTAATTCTGTGTGCGATATCGATGAAGAGGTCACGGAATTCTTCAGTACCTTTCTTCAGATAGTAATCTGCTCCAAGGTTGAGTGCTCGTATTGCCACTGCTTCCTGACTTCTTCCAGTGAATATGATGAATGGAATATTGGGATTTCCTTCACGCACCCATTCAAGAAGATCAAGGCCTGTCATGCTGTGGGGTCCGAGATAATGGTCACAAACAATAGCATCAAACTCTTCTTCTTCGATTTTCTGGAGTGCTTCTTGATCAGTATTTGCAGAAACAAGTTCGAATCTATCGTCCTCTTTTGCTAGGAACTTGCCTGCTAGAAATAGTAAGTCCTCATCATCATCTACGACTAGGACTCGTATCTTCAATTTCTCTCCACCTCAAATTAGAATGTATCCGGACTGATTTGGATTAAGTCATTCTCTAATATTACACTTGTCATGAGGTTCTTCTCTCAATTTTGAGTTGAAAAAAGGAACGCTCCTTTGTATGTCGAGTAGCTATACTGCAAAAACGAGAATTTAAATCCCAGTTCCTATTGTTTTGGAACTATGTCTGATATTATAGAATTACTAAAGACAAAGCTTTTTCTCGTTGGTACACTTCTAATGATGATTGCGGGAGCAATTCTCGTCACATTCGGTGGTGGTGATGAAAGCCTCATGATGGGTATTCCAATGATTGTGTTGGGTCTCCTCCTGTTCATTTCTGGATATATTACACCGATTGTTTCTGAATCTAAGACTGGATTGGTAATTGGTCTAATCCTAACAATTGGTGCAGTTGTTATGCTTCTGGGGGTTGCTGTATATGATTACATGATGTTAATAGCTGGTCTATCAATCACTATATTGATGAGTGTAGCGTGGCCAATTATTTGTTGCCAAGGATCTCAGGGAATTAAATCCCAAGTAGTTGGTGTTGCATCAGCACATGATAGTATATCGATAACAGAGCTAAGTAGCAAAACTGGTGCGTCTGTGAAATTGACAAGTGAAATTGTATATGATGCAATTGGAAAAGGACAATTATCCGGTCGCATGGAAGGAGACACCTTCGTTCGATCTGCACCATCTTCAACTTCATACTCTGCTCCAACAACCACAACAAGAGAACGTGAGATTATCAAAGTTCTTGTCATTTGTCCTTATTGTGGCGCAAAAACTGAGCAAGGCATTGGCAAATGTTCGAATTGTAAAGCTGACTTGTAATCTCCATATGAAGACAGACGTAGGGGTTCAATCCCCTACATTTTCTTCTTTCTATTGCCTTTTCTATCCAATACCATCACAAACATAAGGGAAAGTGGTAATCATATAATGTCACGAGGAGGATGTAATGGCAGAACCTAAGGAAGAAGTACTTCCAGTAATCCATCTACGCATCCGTATCTCAAAGCCACTAGAAGAGGTCTGGAGTGATTTTCTCGACCCTATCATGATGTTACTCTGGCTTGGAAATGAGATTTCAGCAGATGTACGTGTAGGTGGGTCAATCAGGTTCCTTGGACCTCAAGCACCAACAACTCCTGAGATTGCAAACTATTGGGAGATCAAGGAAGTAAAAGACCAGAAAGTCCTCCTTCTCAGTTGGCGCATCATGGGTGTTGACACACTTCTTGTAATTCGATTCAATCCTATTGGACCTGGAACTATGATTCAGGTTAACCATGGAGCAGTACCTGTTTCAGCAAGGAAGTATCATCTTCCTGAACATTGGAACCTCCTCCTTGCAAACTTCAAATCTGCAGTGGAGTTAGGTGGTCCAGCTCTACGTTTTGATTACTCAGAATATCATCCCCTTCGAGTGACAAGATATGATCCCAAAGATGTTCGACTCAGTGTGGTGTGTAGGACTCCTCCACAGATTCCATTCGATGTTTGGACAAATCCTGATAAGTTGAAGCACTTCATAAGAGCAGATGATCCTGTTGTAGACCAACAGTATGCAGGTATTTACACTTGGTGGGCAGAAGGAAAAGGTCCTGTCGTCTTCAAGAAGATGATCCAAGACAAAGAGTTGGATCATCTTCTTGAAGACGACAGGA